>CAZXYQ010000121.1:0-8404 GCA_964644975.1 uncultured Rhodohalobacter sp. | reverse complement strand
TATCAAATTGAAGGAAATGTCCGTGAAATAGTGTCATCGCGATTGCTTATGTTCTTTGAGTAATTCGTCGTATATCATCATATAAACGATTAATCTTACGTAAATAAAATGTTTTTACTAAACTACACTGCTTCGAAATCGACATATTTTTGGTTCTTTAGTGCAATAATATTTACCCTTTTGGCAGCATCCTGCAGTTCAAACTCATCAGATCAAATATCATACATAAATAACTATCAGGAGTTTTGTGGACATACATATATAGGGCAGACTACTTTTATTGACCTTGGTGAGAATCATGAACTGGACGGGGCTGATTTGACGATGATCCTGCAGGAGTGCAGTGAGGATGAGGTGAGGATTCCGTTTATTGTAAACGAGGATAGCTCCCGGACCTGGATCGTGAAGATGACGCAGCACGGACTGCATCTGAGTCACGATCACCGCTATCCCGATGGTACGCAGCATGATAATAACTTTTATGGCGGGTATGCCGATGATGAAGGAACGGCTTTTCTACAGTACTTTCCTGCTGATCACCGCACGATAGAGGATCGTCCGCAGCGGGAGATCAACCGCTGGGCTAAGGAGTTTGATCTGGAGAATGATCGATATTACTATCGTCTCTACTTGCGTGGCGAGCTGCGATTTGAAGCTGAGTTTGACCTGGCGAATCCAGTGTAAATGCAGCCGGTATTACCCAAACAGTCCTGCAATAGCCCCGCCGTCGTGGCTGATTGTCTGGCCCGTGACGTAGCCGCTGTGGGGGGATAGGAGCCAGGCGGCCAGGGAGGCGAACTCTTCCGCTGTCCCCATTCTGCGAACGGGAATGGTCTGCTCCATCTGTTCGCGCGCTTTTTCGTAAGAGACTCCCTTACTGCTGCTGTTGTTTTTGATGACCCGTTCAATGGCCGGGGTATCGTGTGCACCGGGAGCCATAATATTAACGGTGACGCCTTTTGGTGCCACTTCGGTAGATAGTGTTTTGGCAAAGCCTACTATTCCCGCCCGGAATGCGTTGCTGAGCGTAAGTGCCGGCAGCGGTTGCTTTACCGATTTACTTTCCACAAACAGCATCCGTCCATACTCTTTTTCTAGAAGCAGAGGAGCCAGGCGCAGAGCCAGGTCGATCTTCCAGCGCATGACCAGCTGCCAGGCGGCGTCCCAGTCTTTCATATCGGTTTGAAGAGGCGTGCCGGTGGGAGGTCCTCCGGCATTAAACACAATTCCGTGAAAGTCACCCTTTTCGGCGGTTTTCTCAATCTTATCGATAGTTTCGCTGTAGATCAGGCTGCCTTCAATGATCTCGGTTTGATCCTGAAAATGTCCAAACGTGTCACGGAGTTTATCACCCCGGCGGGCAGCCACTACTACCCGGGCACCTTCAATTAAAAGCTGTTTGGCAATCGCCTGCCCAAAGCCGCTGCTGGCTCCGCATACGATAAATCGCTGATCGGTCAGTTTCAGGTCCATAAGAAATATGAATTATTGTCAATTATTGTTATAGTATAAAATCAACTTTAGAAATAGTCCGTTTTGGTGATACTGCATCTTAATACCGGTTTGATAATTATAACATAATCAACAAATAGATGGCAAGTAAATATATTCTGTTCTTCATCTTCAGCGCAATGCTTGTAACTATAGGCTGCAGTTCAGACGAAGAGGAGCGAGCAGATCATTTCTCTGAACTACCTGTTTACGAACTTGAGCGTGTTGAAGTGCTTTCAGATCAGGGGGATCTGATTGTTGGCCGGCCCGTATACACCGAAATAGATTCGGAGGGAAATCGCCTGGTGATGGATCTCTCGTCGTTTGAGATTCATGTTTACGATAAAGAAGGTACGTATAAAAATAGTTTTGGCAGAGAAGGCGGCGGCCCCGGCGAATTTCAGCAGCCCGCCAGGCCTGTCATAGGAGATAATGATACTCTCTATATCAGCGATCACACACGCCGATCGCTGCTGGTGTTCTATAAAAGCGGTGATTACGAGTGGAGTCCGGCTTACGATGTGGCTTTTCCGCAAAGTGAAAATGGGTTTCCTTCGCGCGCGCTGACGCCAACAGGAAGGGGATACCCCGTAATTTATCGGAGCAATGAAGATTTAGATGAGTACCCCGATGGATTTAACGAAGTGAGACTATTGAACCGGCAGGGAAATTTAATGGACAACACAGGCGTAAAATTTCGTAATGGATCCATGATAGAGCTTAATATGGATGGAAACCAGATTCGGATTGGAATTTCGGAGATGCCGGGTAATCAGATCACACCAAAAAACGATGGGACGTATTTTCAGGCGTGGACCGGCGACCCGGTTATTTATCACTATAGAAACAACGGTGAGCTCATGAATGAGATTACGCTTGAAGGTTATCCGGTGTATGAGGTAAACGGTGAGGCGATATCTGCCCTGAATGAGAGGATGTTTGGCGGACGGTTTGGGGATATGTCGAGAGACCTGAGAAATTCGATAGGAGATACGTTTCCGCTTTTTTCACAGATGATGGTCATGTATGATGAGAGTTTGTGGCTGGCAAATGTGGTGCCGGAATCGGCGAATCAAAGCTGGTATCACCTTTCGGCTGACGGTGAACCGCTGGGACAACTGATCCTTGATGAGGGCCAGCGGCTCATAAATGCAGACGGTGGTGACATTTATGTAAGTGGTGAGCTGGAAGATGGGGCACCGGCTATTCTGAGATATACTGTTGTGGAGTAATTGGTTACACTTACAATTGAGACCCGCCGGGGTTTTCTGTCTGTTTAAATCATTTGTAATTATGAGCGGAAATCTCTCTCGAAAGCCTATAAATCACTAGAAAATGATCGCTATTATTCAAAAAAACAACGTGTAAGCTTATATTTTACCGTGAGATTTTGTATATAGAAACAAATGCATGCAACCGCTGACTTCGGGGCAACTGATTAAAAAAAGTGGCTGTCAGCTTAATAAATGCAATTTGTGCCGGATAACAACAAGCAGAAAAAGCGTCATCATAAAATAACTGCTTAAACCATAAACATAACGTTGACGATGAAATATTCAATCTCGGAAAAGTATAACACGATCATTATAACATTTAAAGGAAATGTGATGGGCGGGCCTGATGCAGCCGATTTTCATGATAAACTAAAAGAGTTGGCTGAACAGGATAAAAAAAATATTGTAGCTGATCTCAGTAAAGTAAAGTTCATGAATTCATCCGGCCTTGGCATCATGATTACGGCGATGACGAGCATGCGTAAGGCGGGAGGCGACTTTAAAATCTGCGGTGCATCGGACAGAATTGAAAGCTTGTTGATTGTAACGAAGCTTATTACAGTTTTCGATCACTATAAAACGCTTGATGAAGCTGTTCAGGCTTATCAAACAGAATAACTGGTACACCAGATACCTACTCAGCTGAGCCATAACGAACAGCAAGCACTGTAATATCGTCTGATTGTTCAGCTGCACCGGTAAATTTCATAACATCCAGGAAGAGGCCTTTTACCAGTGTCGAGATCTCTTTTTTTGGATGTTTTTTTAAATAGCTGATTACTCTCTCCTCATCATAAAAAGAATTAGACTCATCTTCAGCTTCGGTAATGCCGTCAGTAAATGTAAGAATTGTGTCACCGGGCTCCAGCTGCACGGTTTTCTTATCATAGGGGACTCCCTCAAACTTTCCCATCAGCAGCCCGCCCACATTTTCCAGCTCCTTAACTTCTCCATCCTTCGATTGGATATAGGGTAAATTATGTCCGCCGTTGCAGTAGCTAAACTCACCTGTTTTTACGTTTAACATGCCGTAGAAGACCGTCACAAATGTTGAGATATCGCTTTCCGGAATCAGCATATTATTCACCTTCTCAATACATTCTGCCGGGTCTGCCACTTCTGAACCAATTGCTTTTAACATTGTACGGCATACCGCCATATAGATCGCTGCTGGCATCCCCTTACCTGCAACATCACCGATAAAAAAGGCCAGATGATCCTCATCAAACTTGAAGAAATCATAAAAATCACCCCCTACATGTCTGGCAGCGATCATGTTGGCAAATATCTTAAACCGGTTGTCGTCCTGAAAGACGGGGAAATCCTGATGCAGAATTTTTTGCTGTATTCGAGCGGCCATGTCCAGGTCGTAGGTAAGGGCCTCCAGCTGCTGTTCCATATCTTTCGATTTCAGAAAGCGATTAATCTCGTTGATCGTCTTATCTATCGTCGTTTCCAGGTCTTTGAAATCGATTGGCTTGGTCACAAAATCATAAGCTCCCCGGTTCATTGCGGTGCGAATGTTTTCCATATCTCCGTATGCGGAGACCATAACGGTTTTCAGATCCGCCCGATCCAGTTTTTGGAGCTCATTAAGCAGAGTTAAGCCGTCCATTTTCGGCATGTTGATGTCGCTTAGAATCAGACACAGATCCGAGTGAATGGAGACCATTTCGAGTGCCTCCGAGCCATTTTCCGCAAAGAGGAATTCATACTCTTTAGACCTCACTTGCTTCCTGAATTTCTGCATCATCAGCATCTGAAGATCCGGCTCATCATCAACAACTAATATTTTATAATCTGCTCTATTCATTGGTTTTACTCACGTAGTTTTAAATTATTTTTAAAATTTCATCCTTCAATGAATTAAAGTCGATTGGCTTGGTAAAGAACTCCTTTGCCCCTGATTCCATCGCCCGGTCATAATTTTCTTGGTCACCATAGGCAGAAATCATGCTTACTTTAATGTCCGGAAATTTCTTTTTTACAGTTTTCAATAGCTCAAGTCCCGACATTCCAGGCATATTGATATCCGAGAAAATATACATGATTCCCGGCGGATCGTTGCTCTTCAATATGTCAAGAGCTTCTTGTCCCGAAAAGGCAAACTCCAGCTCAAGTGAACCATTTCGGATCTCTTTTCTGAACTTTTGCCGAAAAAGCATCTCTACATCCCTTTCATCGTCGACCACTAGTAGCTTCATTTTATTACTCATTATACTCTTTATTTAGTTAATGTAATAGTGAATGTAGTACCGTCTCTATTTTCTGATCGGATTGTCATTTCACCGCCGTGTGCTTTGATGATATCGTCAGTTATAGAAAGTCCAAGCCCGGTTCCGTCCGTTCCTTTCTTTGTCGTAAAAAATGGCTGCAGGATTTTGTCTTTCATCTCATCGGGGATACCCGGGCCGTTGTCTTCTATATCGATGGTTATGGTGTTGCCTTTTTGTTGTGTTCTGACAGTAAGTTTGGGGGTATAATCCCCTGAACCCTGCTCCTTGTACCCTGAACCCTGCTTATCCCGCATTGCATCAAACGCATTATTGCACAAATTCAGAATCACTCTGGAAAAATCTTCGGCAATCAGCGGTATATCGCCAACGGATTCATCCAGCTGCAGGTCGATATCAACATTGATAGGATGCTTTCCCGCCCGCATTCCGTGGAATGCAAGATTAACATACTCTTTAATAAGAGCATTCATATTTGTAGGCTCAACCTTTCCGCTTCCACCGCGTGAATGCTGCAGCATCGACTTTACAATGCCGTCAGCCCTTGTACCGTGTTCATGTATTTTGCGGAGATTGGCTTCGATGTCGTCTAGAATTTCGAGAATAATAGTAGGTTCTTCTTTTGCGGAGATCGCATCATCCCCCTGTCCGGCTACGCCGTCCTTTCCCTCCGCCGGCTGGCGGAGGGACTTTTGCCTTTTCACTTTTGCCTTTTCACTTTTTACTTCCTCCCGAACTTCCTCAACCAACTCCAGGCTTACCTCCGAAAAATTATTCACAAAGTTCAGCGGATTTTTAATCTCATGGGCGATGCCGGCGGTAAGTTGTCCCAGCGAGGCCAGTTTTTCCTGCTGAACCAATTGCTCTTGTGCCGCTTTCAGATCGTTAAGGGCAGATCGAAGCTTTTCGTACGATTCGGCATTTTGCATTGCAACACCAACGTTTGAGGCAATAGTAGTAAGCAACCTTAAATCGTTTTCAGAAAATCGGTTGGATTGCTCTTTACTCTGCACGCTTATCACACCAATCGACTTTTCTCCGGCCATAATAGGTACGCCTAAATAAGACTCCACCATCTCACCCTTTTTCTCAACATTTATTTCTTCATAAGCCTTATTTAAATCTTGATTAATCAGTAATGGCTCCTTGCTCAGAATAATTTTTTCGGTGAGAGCGTTGCCAAATGGCCTCGATTCAGATTTGTCTCCATAGTAATAGGGAAAATGGAGCATGTTTGATTTACGATCGTACGTAGCCAGATAAACAATATCCGCCCTGAATGTTTTGCGCATCTGTTCGCCTACTAAACTAATTAAAGCATCCAGCTCCAGTTTTGATACCATCGCCCGGCTTATGTTATTCACGGTTTGAAGCTCAGCGGCACGCTGTTCTGTTTCGGATAGAAGCCGCGTAGTTTCATTAAATAGGCGGGCATTTTCAATCGCCACGCTCATACTGTTGGTAAGTGTAGTAATTAACTGAAGATCACTCTCACTGAATGCATTCTCTTTTTCAACATTTTGCAGACTTACCGATCCTATCACAACATCGCTAATAATCATCGGCACAAAGATTACTGATTTTGGGGCAAGGCCTGTGGTTGAAGCTCTTTCGCCATGACTTGCTGCAAACTCCTCAAACCCATCGTTGATGAAGAGAGGTTCTTTATTATCGATCAAAATTTTATTAGCAAAAATAAAAGGCTGAGGTTCAACGGTAATCTCTTCTTCATTTTCCACAGCGTATTGCCAATGTTCCAGGCCGGAATCGTGATCGAACGTCCGTATAACCATAGCCTGAGTATCCAGCACGTCACAAATCTTTTCTCCAACCAGTTTGTAAATGGCCGCCATATCCATCTCCCGCACAAGACCGTCCTGCACACTGTTGATAACAGCCAGTTCCGCATTCCGCTGTTCTGTTTCTGCCAGGAGGCGGGCCGTTTCATCAAAGAGGCGGGCATTTTCAATGGCCACACTCATGCTGTTGGCAAGGGTACTGAGCAGTCGTACATCCGACTCCGGAAAAGCTTGTTCATGGTCCAGGTTTTGAAGGCTGACATATCCCTTCACAGAGTCTCCGAGTACCAGTGGAACGAACAATGCAGATTTGGGAAGCTCAGTTCCTGGAACAGGTTCTGGCTTGAAACCCATTATTTTTTCGGCTTGCTCCGGGAAGTTTTCATTAATCAGGATCAGCTCTTTCGCATCGATCAGTCGTTTCCTGAAATTATCCAGCTGTCGCGGATCGGGATAGAATCGTTCTCCATCCTCAAAGTTATATTGAAAATGTTCTTTTGACGTTTCATGGCTGAATGTCGCAATAGAGACAACTTGAGCATCAAAAAGCTCCTGGATACGATCTCCCACTAAATCATATATTCCCTGCAGGTCCATCTCGGCAACCAAACCTTCCTGCACGCTGTTAATTACTGCAAGCTCCGCATTTCGCTGCTCTGTTTCGTTGAAGAGTCGTGCATTTTCGAGGGCCAAGCTGATACTGTTGGCCATGGTGCTTAGAGTGCGGACATCCGAATCGCTGAAGGCGTGTTCACGATCTACATTTTGAAGGCTGATATAGCCAAAAACCGTATCCCCGGCGGCCATGGGGACAAACAAGGCAGATTTAGGAAATTTTGTTCCGGGAGGTGGTGAAGGCAACTCACCGGTAATCTTTTTCCAGGCATCATTAACATTTTCATTGATCAGAATCAGCTCATCGGTTTCAATCAGTTTTTGCCGAAGTTTATCAAAAGGCCGTGGATCAACATAATGGCGTTCACCGGCTTCAAAAGCATAGTGATAGACTTCAGTGTTATTGTCGTGATTAAAAGTCGAAACAAGGACAACCTGAGCATCAAAAAGGTCCCTGATTTTATCCCCTACCAGGTCATAAATCTCCTGCATTTCCTTTTGGGCAAGAATCCCTTCCTGTACGCTGTTTATCACAGCAATTTCAGCTTCGCGCTGTTCCAGTTTTTTAGATAGCTCAGATATTTCTGCCATAGTTATTCGCCGCTTTATGATTGATAAAGTGTAACCGCCATGATGGTACCTTCTTCTTTCGATTGAATATCAAATTCACCCCCGTGTGCTTTGATAATATCGTTAGTGATACTCAGCCCCAGCCCGGTACCCTCAGTTCCTTTTTTCGTGGTAAAAAATGGCTGCATGATTTTATCCTTCATCTCTTCAGGAATTCCCGGACCATTGTCTTCGATGGCGATGATGATCTTCCCCTTTTCCGACTTCGTCCGGACCGTGAGTTTGGGTGTGTAGGGTTCCCCGGTCTCCCGTTCCCCGTCCGCGGTCAACTTTTCCCGCATCGCATCAAATGCATTATTGCACAAATTCAAAATCACCCGGCTGAAATCCTCCGCAATTAAAGGAATTTCTTTGATCTTTT
>CAZXYQ010000120.1:0-8542 GCA_964644975.1 uncultured Rhodohalobacter sp. | reverse complement strand
CAAAAAGAGTGTGAAACACCGACTGAAAATTGACGCGGATCTGCTCAAACGTTTTATTAAAACGCTCTGTAGCAGTTTGATTGATCTCGTCGATTGTCTCGCGCATCTCTTTTTCTGCTTTTTGAAGATCTTCAATCTGCTCTTCATAAAAATCGAGGCGCTCTTTCTCCTCTTCAAACTCGTCAATCGCCAAGTGATTAACTTCACCAATTCTGTTCAATTTCTGTTTCAGCCAGCTGATTCGCTGTTTTGCGCCTTCCGGCGATAGCTCCTCCGGCAACTCCTCTTTCAGCTGATCCATTAGTATTCCGTAGGTTTCCCATACGTAATCAGACAGTGATTGAGCCTGCATCTCAAACTTCTCTTTTGCCATGTTAAGGTGATGAACAAGCTCCGTATTTATCTCTTTTTTTCGCCTGAGCTCCTTCAGCGTATCGTTGATCTCTTTAATTTCCCCACGCTGCCTTGCGGCAGACTCTTCAGCTTCGCTCAGTTTTTGATCTGCCCCCAGTTTTTGCTCCCGAGATTGTACGAGTTGTTTCTCAGTTTGCTCAATCGAATCTTTATAAGATTCAATTTTTTCGGCACTCTCTTTCATCATCTTCTGGCGCGATACCATCCTGCTTTCGATAGACTCAATACCCCGCTCTGCCCGTATAATCTCTTTCTCAAGGTTTTGAGCCCGGTTTTTTACATCCTGATGCTTTAGCTGGGCATCATTATAGCGGTTTTGGGCAATTGCCCGCTCTTCTTCAAGAGTTTCAAGCAGCAACTTTTTTTCAGCCTGTTTATCGGTTAGCTCAATAATCTCTTCCTGCAGCTCTTTCTGTTTCGGCTGCAATGTGTCCAGCTGTTCCGCCGCCCGGTCTTCATTTTCTGAAATATTCTCTTTACGATTGTTCAGATCATTGACATTCTTTTGATACACCTGAATTCCCGATTGATACCGGCTGATCTCCTGCTCCAGCTTACGGGCCTCTTTCTGGCTCTCTTTTATAGTTTGGCGCACAAACCCGGGATCAAGCTTTTCAAGCTGGGCTTCAGTATCCTGAAGTTTATTTTCGGCGTTTTTAAAATCCTCCGTATGCCCGTCAAGACGGCCCTGTAGTTTTTCAAGCTTATCTTTGATCCCCAGCCGAATGCCGGCCTGTTTGTTTTTGCTGCCACTCTTATAAAATCGGTTCGATGTAATCAGGTCGCCATCGGGCGTTACGGCGCTCGTTATCTGATCGGGCAGGGGTGCTGAATCTTTAACGCTGTTTGTAAGCATTACGGAGCCTGTGAGAAGCTCAGCGACCGCGCGGTACGTCGGCTCAACACGGATATGATGGAAGATCGACTCGGGTGCTGTGCTATAGGAGTCTGCGAGTTCACCCAGAGGGATGAATGTAGCCCGTCCTTTCTTTTGATCTTTCAATATTCTTGATGCGTTTACAGCATCCTGCATCGTATCTACAACAATATAGTGAATCGCATCACCAAGGGCGGCTTCAAGCGCAGCTGCTTTATCTTCATCGGTTTGAAGGAGATCTCCTACAGAACGCATTGTGCTGAACCGATCGGCGTGATGCTCCATCAGGTAAGCTACAGAACCCGGCAACCCTTCGCTCGACTCTGCCAGGCTCTCCATCAGGGAGATTTCCGATGTTGCTGATTCCATCCTGCTTTTTGCAGATCGCATTTTCTCACGCAGCTCCTCCCGTTTTGACTGGAGTTCTTCGCGCTTATCGGAAACCTGGCGGAGCTCTTCTTCTTTCTCCTCGAGAGACTGATTCACTTTTTCCAGCTTACCGGTGCTGATATTCAGTTCCCCTTTGGCGTTATCAATCTCATCTTCCAGGTCCTCGATATCGCGGTTGATCCGCAGCCGGTCGTCTTCACTGTTTTCCAGTTTCGACTCCAGCCTGATCCGGTCTGATTGCAGATCCCTGAGCTTTTTGTTCGTATTACTCACAGAGATTTCGAGTTCATATAGCTCGTGACGAATTCGGGTATACTGCTGCTGAAGCTCGTTAAATTTCTCTTTCGACTCTTTAAGGCTCTTTTCCGACTGCTCCTGTGTATCAGAAAAATTATTTAGCTGCTTCTCGTTAGTCTCTTTCAGCTGGTTGAGCTCTTCAAGGTCTGCGTGGCTCTGTTCTATATCTTTTTTATAGCTGGTTATGACGCCTGTCTCGTTGTTAATTTTCTCTCTCACGATCCTGAGATTCGTCTCCATCTCTTTAATAGAGCTATTGAGCTGACTAACGCGACGCTGTGCTTCAGCCTGATGGCGCTCTTTCTCGATCAGGCGGCTTCCGGCTTTTTCTTCGGACTCTTCAAGTTTTTCCAGCTTCGATGAAATTTCACGTTTCTCCCTCTCTGCGTTATCGATGCGCTCTTTCAGCGGTTTCAGTTCATCCTGGATGGAGAGAAACTGCTTTCTGTTGTACGCTTTATCAAGTGTAACAAGTTCATTTTGATATTTCTTGGCCTTGGCCGCCTTTTCAGCCTGTATTTCGAGCGATCGGGTCTTTTTACGAACCTCAATTAAAATATCCTCAAGCCGCTGCAGATCATTCAGCGTCTGATCCAGCTTTCGCAGAGCTCGCTTTCGCTGATCCTTATAACGCGTCACACCGGCAGCTTCTTCAAAAAGCCGGCGCCTGTCGTTGTTACGATCGTTCAGAATCTCTTCCACCATCTTCAGCTCAATTACGGAGTAGGCATCGGAGCTCATTCCGGTGTCCATAAAAAGCTCCATAATATCTTTGAGCCGGCAGGGAGTGTTGTTGATGAGGTATTCACTATCGCCCGATCGATAGAGCCGCCGCGTGATGGTGAGCTCGCTGTACTCCGTTGGAAGTATCCCTTTATTATTCACAAAGGTGAGGGAAACATCAGCAAGGCCGAGTGCTTTTTTTTTAGCCGTTCCGTTAAAGATAACGTTGCTCATGGAGCTTGAGCGGAGCAGTGACGGACGCTGTTCGCCCAAAACCCATCGAAGTGCGTCTACAATATTCGATTTTCCGCACCCGTTAGGACCAACAATAGCAGTGATTCCACTATCGAACTTTACGTGCGTTTTGTGGGCAAAGCTCTTAAAACCGTGTAATTCAAGTTCAGATATATACATAGGCTCATAAATCGATAAAACAGAAAATGCCGGAAAAAACGAGTCCGGCATTTTAGATAGATCAGCTCAGGATTTCGGTCCATTTTGAAATGGGCGCAACGTAAAAAGGTCAGGCAACCTTATACAGTCATGATCTCTTCTTCTTTTTTCTCAAGAAGCTGGTCAATTGCTTTGATATACTTGTCCGTCAGCGTCTGAATTTCATCCTCCGCCTCAAAACGGGAGTCTTCGGGCAGAGATTCACTTTCAACCGTTTTTTTAATTTCGTCGTTGGCATCCCGCCGGGTATTTCGGACACTGATTCTGGCTTTTTCTCCAACTTCTTTGGCGTGTTTTACCAGCTCTTTTCTTCGCTCCTCTGAAAGAATTGGAAGTGGTATTCGTATCGTATTTCCATCGTTGCTGGGATTGAGGCCCAGGCCGCCTGCCATGATCGCCTTTTCAATATCTCCCAGCACAGATTTATCATACGGCTGAACAGTGAGAAGACGAGGTTCCGGAGCGCTGACGTTTGCCAGCTGATTCAAGGGGGTTTGCGAGCCGAAATAGTTCACTTTAATATTATCGAGCAAGGCCGGGTTTGCTTTTCCTGCACGAATGTGGGAAAACTCTTTTTTTGCAAATGAAACAGCTTCAACCATGCTCTCTTTAGCAGTATCAATAATAAGTTGGAGATCTTCAGGAATCATATAACCGAATTTAAAAGGTTAAAGGCGGATAAAAATCAAATCTTTGGTAGTCTGAAATTTACGAATTCTCAAGTTCATCCCAAACTACAGTCGTTCCAACGGGTTCATCTGAACAGACTACTTTTTTTAGATTGTTAGGCACATTCATATTGAACACGATAATTGGCGTTTTATTTTCCCGGCACAATGTAAAGGCAGTCAGGTCCATCACGTCCAGTCTCATGTCTAATACTTTGTCGCCGGAAATCACATTGTACTTTTTAGCGTCATTGTTTTTTTCAGGATCGGAATCATAGATGCCGTCAACACGGGTTCCTTTTAAAATAACATCTGATTCAATTTCGATGGCACGGAGGGCAGCTGCCGTATCGGTTGTGAAGTACGGATTACCGGTTCCGGCTCCGAAAATGATGACGCGTCCTTTTTCTTGGTGGCGAATGGCTCGCCGGCGAATATAAGGTTCCGCAATCTCTTCCATTCGTATGGCGCTCATCAGTCGCGTATGAACTCCTTTTCTTTCGAGAGCATCCTGCAGGGCCATCGCGTTGATCATTGTAGCCAACATGCCCATATAATCACCCTGAACGCGATCCATTCCAAGTGTGGCTCCCTTTACGCCTCTGAAGATATTACCTCCGCCGATCACAATAGAGATCTCAATTCCCTCTTCATGAACCGCTTTAATCTCATTTGCATAAAGGCTCAGGATATCGCCATCGATACCGTGTCCCTGTTCGCCCAAAAGGGCTTCTCCGCTTAATTTTAAAAGTATACGCTTGTATTGATTTGCCACAAGGATAAGATAGATTTTGAAATTAGCAGGTCAAAAAAAAGGCCGCCAAAAGTGGCAGCCTTTAAAATCATTAAGTGATTATGAATCACCGAGCTGGATGCGATGGAACGACTTGACCAGCGGAGCGTTGTTCTGCTCCAGGTACTCCTTCACGGAGATGCCGTTGTCTTTCACAAATTTTTGTTCCAGCAGCACACGCTCCTCGTAGAATCGCCGGAGTTTGCCTTTCGCAGCTTTTTCGGCGATCTCTGCAGGTTTACCCTCATTGATCAGCTGCTCTTTAGCAATTTCGAGCTCTTTCTCTACAACAGAGGCGTCAACATTGTCTCGAACTACAGCTAGCGGATTCATTGCTGCAATTTGCATCGCAATGTCTTTGCCGATCTCCTCGGATCCGATGCTTCCTTCAAATTCAACAAGTACGCCCAGCTGGTTGCCAGGGTGAATGTAATCCACCATCGCGCCGTCGGTCTCTACCAGCACAAGTCGATTGATTTCAATCTTCTCGCCAATTTTACCAACCATAGATTCCAGATGCTTTTCTATAGTGATGCCGTTCACTTCTTCTTTCCGAAGGTCGTCAACTGAATCAATATTTTTCTCAAAAGCTGTATCTATAAAAGATTGTGCCTGATTTTGGAAATCCTCATTTCTGGCAACAAAATCTGTTTCGCAGTTAATCTCAAGAAGTACAGCTTTAGACTTATCATCACTGATCTTTGAAAGGATCAATCCCTGATCAGCTTCTCTGTCGGCACGTTTTTCGGATACTTTCTGCCCTTTTTTGCGCAAAAACTCAATCGCCTTATCCATGTCGCCATCAGACTCTTGCAGAGCTTTTTTACAGTCCATCATGCCGGCGCCTGTTTTATCACGCAGCAGTTTTACATCTTTTGCACTAATGCTCATCGGTTTTGAAGATTAATTCTGTTAAAGTTATTTCGTTTCTTTCTCTGTGGAATTATCATCGCTTTCGGCAGATTCGTCGTCATTCTCGCTGCTCTCTTTGCTTTCCGTCTCTTCAGCAGCGTCCTGTGGCTGAAGCTCATCGGAGGCATCTTTTTCCGGGTCAGATTTATCAGAATCAGAGTCTGAATCTTCTTTGCGTCGTCTTCGCTTGCGTCGTTTTGAGGGGGATGCAGCATCTTTTACTGATACGTCATCATCAACATCATCGCCATCATCATCAGAAACTGTTTTGGATCTCGCTTCTTGCGCGGCTTCCTCCATCAGTTCTTCCTCTTTCAAAGCTTCGCGCTCGGCATTGCCTTCAATAATGGCATCTGCAACCTGGCCTGTTACAAGCTGAATAGTCCGGGCTGAATCATCGTTTGCCGGAATGATATGATCGGGTGTGTCAGGATCGCTGTTCGTGTCGATCATGGCAACGATAGGAATGTTCAGCTTCACAGCTTCATTCATTGCGATATTCTCTTTAATGGTGTCAATCACAAAAATTGCACCCGGCAGGCGGTTCATATTAGCAATACCGCCAAGAGTCTGTTCAAGCTTAATCTGCTCGCGTTCCAGCATCAGGCCTTCTTTTTTCGTGAGCTCTTCAAACGTACCGTCTGTTTTCATCTGCTCAATCTCTTCCATTCGGGAGATGCTTTTGCGGACAGTACTGAAGTTCGTAAGCATTCCACCCAGCCATCTGTGGGTAATAAAAGGCATGCCACAGCGGATCGCTTCAGTTTTTACAATTTCCTGGGCCTGCTTTTTTGTACCAACGAAAAGAATGGTTTTTCCTGCTCTTGCCAGCTTTGTGACCTCGTCGAGTGCTTCCTGCAGGTAATGGTGTGATTTCTTAAGGTCGATGATGTGGATGCCGTTTCGGGGCATAAAGATGAACTCTTTCATCTTCGGGTTCCAACGGCGGGTCAGGTGACCAAAATGGGCGCCTGATTTCAATAGTTCTTCTACGGATGCTGCTTTAGGCATAATTATTTATACTTGTTTTTGAGTTAGTCCTCTACACAGGTCATCCCCGATGCGCTAATCCCGGATCGAAATTTTCGATACCGGAACACTCGGCGAAGGGTCGCTGTGTATGTGTATTTCAGGGCTCAGGGTTCAAGGTGCAGGGTACAGTGAATTTAAATTCTGCACCTTCTACCTTGCTAATGGTGAACAGGGCAGGTTTAAGAAACGGAATGGTTTCCACCTGAGCCTTGCGCCCTGCACCATGTAACGTGTTTATCTCTTACTGAACTGGAATTTCTTCCGTGCTTTTGGCTGTCCGTACTTTTTACGCTCAACCATACGGTCGTCACGTGTAAGCAGGCTCAGGTCTTTCAACTTGGAGTGTAAGCCTTCATTCAAGTCGTCCAGTGCGCGTGCAAGCGCAAGAGAAATAGCTCCTGCCTGCCCTGTAACACCACCACCGCGAACGGTTACTTTGATGTCGTACTGGCCGTCAAGCTCAGTAACTTCAAGGGGCATTTTGGCTACATTAATTCTGGCCTGTGTACTCAGATATTCATCAATGGGCAGGCCATTAACAATGAATGATCCGCTGCCTGGTTTAATGTAAAGGCGGGCAGTGGAAGTTTTTCGTCGTCCAATATAATTTTCTTTTGCCATGATAACTGTTTAGTCGATCTCTATTTTTTCAGGTTTTTGAGCGGTCAGTGTGTGTACAGGACCGGCAAAAATTCGAATATTTCTCAGCAGCTGACTGCCAAGTTTATTTTTAGGAAGCATGCCCTTAACGGCCATTCTTACCAATGAGGTAGGATCTTTTTCCAGCATTTCACTTGCGCTGGTAAAGATTTCGCCACCGGGGTAGCCTGTGTGGCGGAAATACTGTTTATCGGTCATTTTTTTACCGCTCAGTGCAACTTTCTCCGCGTTAATTACAACAACGTTGTCGCCCGTATCCATATGTGGAGTAAATTCAGGCTTGTTTTTACCGCGCAGTATGGTTGCTACTTTAGTGCTTAACCGGCCGAGTGGCTGGTCTTCAGCATCAATGAGCACCCACTTTTTTTCAATGTCAGACGGCTTTGCCGAAAATGTTTTGTTACTAATCGTGTTCACGAGATTCTCTTTTTTGTTTTGCAAAATTGACAAGTCGATAAAAATAGGGTTAAATATTTTTGATTGCAACTGTTGGGAACGAAAACCTTTTACTTCGTACCTTGGTTCGCAGAACCGGACATAGATGAATAAGGGATAAAAATCCAATCATATGGAAACATACATTCTGAATAAAGAAGAACAACTTGATTCATTTTTTAAATGTTAGGATATGTGTTGTGATTTTAAGGGAAGGAGGCCTCTGATCTGCACAATTATTGTGAACTTTCAGATTCTCTATAGGTATTACAGATTCAGCTGTCTAACGATTTATTAAACGACTGGGAAACCGGCACAAATTAAGTTGCAGGAGGTAGTTGACAATCGTTGTTCCCGGTGGGTTTGGTTAGTCGCAAAGTCCGGGGCTTTCAATGTTTAGTGTAAGTGTAAGTGAGGGCAATCATTAGGGGGAAGGACCGAAATCATGTTGTATATATTTTGAATCACAATATCGCTGTGATTCGTAATCACAACTGTTAATAAAAAATGAGATAATCACATTTTTGACATTCATCTCATATACATATATAACCCTATAAGCAAAGGGAGTTCGAAAATAGTGAGTCATCAGAGATCGACAGGTGAATCCTTTTTCGATGGCAAGAAACATACTTTTGTGATCATAAGAGTGCTGAACAGTACTCCAGGCGGTGCTGCCGGCTTGATTTAATATTAATAAATCAATGATCATACTATGAAAAGATTAAAAACATACCTTTTATCAATATTCACAGTCGCGGCATTTTCGATGTTGATGATGTTTACCGTAACCACAACGGATGAAGGATTTGATGTTTCACTGTGCGGAGAATCGGTGATGGCTAATGATGGAGAGTGCGCTGAAGCTGATCCTGACTATGAAGGGCC
>CAZXYQ010000119.1:0-8635 GCA_964644975.1 uncultured Rhodohalobacter sp. | reverse complement strand
TAATCTAAAAGTATACTGCGGCTCTGTGATGCTGCGAGAAATCATTCACTGTAAAATACTCCGTAGATGTGCCTCCAGCTTTACACAAATTTAACAAGAAACAGCCTTTTACGTTAAAATTTTTCTTTATATTGAAGATTAATAACTTTTTCTTTTCCAGATTGACCTATAGAGCTTAATCTTCAATAATAGAATTAAATATGAGTTTAAAAACTATTACCGATTCACTCCCCGAGCTACAGGCCACACTTACTCAGTTTCGGGAGATACTGTTAGCTAATCTTGTTATGATCGGTGAAATCCCCTCCCCTACATCCGGTGAAGATAAACGAATTGAGTTCCTGCTTAATCGTTTCAAAGAGGCCGGCCTTTCTGAAAACTCTATTGACGACGGCGGTAATGGAATTGGGCTCCTCGAAGGTGAGGAGGGTGAACAATCTATTCTCCTGAATGCCCACGCCGATACGGTTTTTTCTGCAAAAACAGATCACACCATGCAGGTTCTGTCAGACAGAATTATGGGTCCCGGCGTAGCCGACAACAGCCTTGGCCTCGCTGTATTGGCAACCATCCCCTATATTTTGCAGGAGCTGGACATAAAACTAAAAAATAATCTTGTGCTCTTTGGAGGAGTAAAAAGCCTTGGACGAGGCGATCTCGAAGGAATTCGTTTTTTCCTTGATAACAACAATTTTGAAATCAAAAACGCCCTCTGCATTGAAGGCGTTGAACTTGGGCGGCTCAGCTACACATCTATCGGAATGCTTCGGGGCGAAATCACCTGTAGAGTCCCCGAAAGCTACGATTGGTCACGTTTTGGCGATGCCAGTGCTATTCTCACACTCAATGAAGTTATCAATAAGATAAATGACATTCGCCTTCCGAAACGCCCGCGAACCAGTGTGGTAATGGGGTCCATATCCGGCGGTTCATCATTCAACACTATTGCAAAAGAAGCCACACTCGGTTTTGAAGTTCGTTCAGAATCGGAAGAGGTGGTTAGTGATGTTGGAAAAACAATTGAAAATATTGCCAAAGAGGTCGCTTCTAAAACGGGCGACGAAGTTGAGCTTGATATTTTTGCGCGCCGACGACCCGGAGGTATTCCTTATGCGCATCCTATGAACGAATGTGCACGTTCGGTAATGAACAAACTTGAGATTGAACCAAGACTTGCCCCCAGTACCTCCGAGTTAGCCGCACTTATAGACAAAAATATACCTGCACTTACGCTCGGAATCACCTCCGGTGACAGAATTCACAAAATGGATGAATCGGTAAAAATTGGGTCTATCTATAAAGGGCTGGCACAAATCATTGGAATTTTAATTGCTACTGACGGAGGATTCTGTGAATAATCTTCAACATTGGATTGATAAGAACACCTACCACCACTCTCAATTTTGGGATCTAAAAAAACTGGTTGAAGCCAAGGAAAAACGCGGGCTCACCATATCGCTATGTCTGCCTACTCTAAACGAGGAGAAGACAATCGGTAAAGAGGTTATTCTATTTAAATCAGAACTTGTAAACCGCTATCCCCTGCTGGATGAAATTGCGGTGATCGATTCCGGTTCTGAGGATAAAACACTCGAAGTGGCCAAAACATACGGTGCTGATACCTATCTTTCAGCAGATATTCTGCCCAACCTTGAGCCTAAAATGGGTAAAGGGGAAAATCTCTGGAAAGCCATTCATCAGCTTAAAGGTGATATCATCGTATACGTGGATGCAGATATCAGTAACATTCATCCCCGGTTTGTATATGGCCTTGTGGCGCCGCTCATCTATCGCGAAGAAGTAAAGTATGTAAAGGCGTTCTACGACCGTCCGCTTGCTGTTTCGGGTGGCGTTCGGAACTCCGGCGGCGGACGTGTAACAGAAATTCTTGTACGGCCGCTGTTTTCACTCTTCTTCCCGGAACTGACAACCATCATACAGCCGCTTTCCGGAGAGTATGCCGTGCGAAGAGAGGTACTTGAACAGATTGCTTTCCCGATCGGCTACGGCGTGGAAACGTCTCACCTGATTGATGTACACCACAAATTTGGCCTCGAGGCATTTGCCCAAACGGATCTTGATAAACGCGTACATGAAAACAAACCGACCATCTCGCTTGGCAAGATGTCGTTTGGTATTCTTCAAACCTTCCTGAAACGTGCGCAGGCACTGGGTAAGTTCGATAATGTGGATCACGAAACTATTCTGCGCCAGTTTCAGGTCACGAAAAGCCAGTACCAGCAAAACGAAATCTCTATCGTGGAAGAGGAACGTCCACCCATGATTGAAATTGAAGAGTACCGAAAAAAGTTTGGAAGAAATAAATAATGACCGACGAAGCAACTTTAAAAGAGCGTTTCAAATCACTTTCAGAACCGCTCTCACCTGAACCAACCGACACAGAGCCAAAACTAAAAAAATTACCGGGCATCAAATCCGTTATTTTTGATTTTTACGGCACACTCTTTATTTCAGGAGTTGGCGACATTGGCATAGATGATGGTAAGTCGGACGCCGGTCTTCTGCTCTCAGCATTGAAAGGTGCAGAAATAAAAGTATCTGACCCTAGAGCGGGCGAACGTGGCTACGATATTTACAGTAAGGTAGTAACGGACGAGGTTCAGGAACTGAAAGCCTACGGTATCCCCTATCCGGAACCCGATATTCGTATAATCTGGAGGAATGTATTGAACCAGATGTACGCCGAGGACCTCATCAGCTCGTCTACATCTTCTGATCAACACGATCGAATGGCGGTAGAGTTTGAAGCCCGGATGAACCCCATCTGGCCCATGCCCGACCTCGATGAAACTCTTGACGGACTTAATGGAAAGAAGAAAGTCCTCGGTATTATATCCAACTCACAATTTTATACCCCCGTCGCTTTCGAAGCTCTTTCGGGCAGAACACTCACGACCCTGAATTTTGACGAGAATCTGCTGCACTGGTCTTTCGATGAAAACATGAAGAAACCCGGACTTCAGTTTTACGAAAACTTCTTAAAAAAAGCCTCTGCAAAATACCCGGACCTTAAGCCGGAAAACTATCTTTATGTTGGGAACGACATGCTAAAAGATGTCTATCCGGCCAATCACTTTGGAATGCATACAGCGCTTTTTGCTGGAGATAAGCGATCTCTTAAGTGGCGAAAAGATGATTCACGAACAAAAGATTTAATGCCGGACCTGATTGTTACAGAGTTGAAGCAGCTGCTGAATTGTGTTTAACCCCTCATTTGTCCTACAACATCATCCAGGCTACCTGGTACGGTTTAAGGTATAGAATTCCGTTTTTCACACTCTCTTTTTCGGTTAGGATATCTCCGTAATTTTTATTGTTCTCAAACGGCAGCGAATGGTCTCTAAGGTTCAGCGTCTTATCGCTGTTCGTCAGATTTGCCGCAACTACTATTCTTTCCATCCCGTCGGGGTCCCTTCTTTCCAGACAAAACAGATCGGGGTCTGTATCGTACACAATCTGCCTGCCAAATGGGTGGAATGCAGGATGCTGATTCCTTTTCCGTAAAATCTCTTTGTATCGGTTGAAAATTCTGTAGGTGTTGGTATCCGGATCATTCAGTGCATCAATAATTTCAGAATAATCCCACTTTTTACGATTAATCGTTCTGTAGCGCCCCGTAATCGACACCCCCCTCATATTATTCCTGGTGGCGGTGAGATTGTGAAAGTAGATGCCCGGTACTCCCTGCAGGCTCAGCATAATAATTTGCGAGCAGATATATCGCCTCTCCTGCAGGCTTTGAGATCCGTTGTAGTCCGAGAACGCGTCAAAATAAGTAATGTTAAGCTCGTATGGGCTCAGGCTACCATCAGGGTTCTGTTTTTCAGAAACAAATCCTCCTCTTCTCTTCATCCCTTCTACCAGCGATGAGAATTCTTCATCAGGAACAAGCCCCTCGAGCGGACGCACTCCAATACCGTCGTGCGAGGAGGTGAAGTTGAAATAAGTACAATTTTCAGGCAGCGAATGCAGTGAGGAGGCCCATCTTGTCAGATACGTTGCGTTTTCCGTTAGAATGGCGTGAAGCAGCAGCGGCGGCAAGCTAAACTGATACACCATATGCGCTTCATCACCATCACCAAAATAGCTGATGTTCTCTTTATGTGGGACATTCGTCTCCGTAATAATAGTGGTTTCCGGAGCGTAGTGATCCACAATTGTGCGCATCAGTTTTATGATTTCGTGTGCTTTGGGCAAATGAATACAGGAGGTACCGATCTCCTTCCAGATGTACGCTACGGCATCAAGCCGGATCACCGAAAGACCCTCTTTTATGTAGAACAGGAAAATATCGATAAAACGAAACAGCAGGTCAGGGTTCGCAAAATTTACATCAATCTGGTCATCACTGAAGGTAGTCCATAAAAACTTTTCCCCCTCTTCGGTATGAACCGGCGTCAGCAGAGGCGTACTTCTTGGTCGCGTTACACCGCTTAAATCCGTTCCCAGATCTACTTCAATAAAATATTCGGTGTAGGGCTCTATATGTTTCAGATATTTTTTAAACCAGCTGCTGTGCCGCGAAGTGTGATTCATCACCAAATCTCCCATCAGCCGAAAATCTTCGCTCATCGACTCAATATCGTCCCAGCCGCCCAGCCGGGTATCCACGTTTTTATAGTCAACAACTGAAAAACCGTCGTCAGACGAGCTTGGATAAAATGGCAAAATGTGAACAGTAGAGATAAAGCCCTTCAGCTGCTCATTCAAAAACTGGTGCTGTTTATGCAGTTTGGATACCGGTTCTCCAAGTTCCGGTTTTACCATATCTCCATATGTAATCAGAATCTGATCCTGATGCGACCAAACTTCTTTAAACGACACTCCATTTTCAGTGGGCTTCATTTCATACTCTTCTAACAGGCGGTGAAGCTCATTCAGACAGTATGTTGTTGTGTCCTCTCCATATATTTTATCAAAATGCTTCGTGGCGGCTTTTTTAAACGACTCTGAAAAACGAGTGTAATCCATGTATTGCTTGATATTGTTGATAAATAACCTGTAAACAAACAATCTTTTTGCGTTAAAGTAAAGTGCAAATCGATTTTCGCAATCTGACAAAAAGTCATTTCCTTTTATGGTTAGATCACATTCTTTCTTATTTTTGATCTCTATTAAAAATCACATAAAAATGGACAGACAAGCACTTCAGGAAAGATTTGGATTGAACGGCGATTCAGCAGCCATCCGGCACGTTGTTGATAAAATTATGCAGATCGCTAAAACAGACATTACCGTACTGCTGCAGGGTGAAAGTGGTACTGGTAAAGATGTAACCGCCCGGGCAATTCACTCGATCAGCGAACGAAAGAATTCAGATCTCGTGATTGTGAACTGTGGCGCCATACCGGAAGGTATCATCGAGAGTGAACTTTTCGGGCACGAAAAAGGGGCCTTTACAGGGGCTCATGAAGCCCGTAAAGGGTATTTCGAGAAAGCCAATAACGGCACCATTTTTCTTGATGAAATAGCAGACACTCCCAAAAATATACAGGTAAAACTGCTGCGTGTGCTGGAAAGCGGCGAATTTTTCAGAGTTGGCTCCAGCAAAATGTATACTTCCGATGTGAGAATTATTGCAGCCACAAATAAAGATCTTTGGGATGAGGTGCAGGAAGGAAATTTCCGCGAAGACCTCTACTACAGGCTGGATACAGTAAAAATTAAACTTCCGCCCCTTCGCGATCGCCCCGAAGATGTAGTGCCTATTTTCAGAAAGTTTGTAAATGAATTCTCTGCAAAGTACGATTCAGTATTTAAAGGTTTTTCTGATGAAGCGCGTGAACTCCTTATCTCTTACCGCTGGCCGGGAAACGTACGGGAGCTCAAAAATGTGGCCGAGCAGCTCGTTGTGCTCGAAAAATCGCAGTTTATTGACAACGAGAGACTCCAGAAATATTTAAAAGGGCGCCAGCACCGCGGTTCTGCAGACAACCTTCCCGTTGTATCTTCTTCAAAAGAGAGCGATGATGAAAAAGAGTTTAAATCTTCGGCAGCTCACGATCCAACGCTTATTTATCGTGCACTTGTTGAAATGCGCACCGATCTTTCTGACTTAAAAAAAATGCTGGCAAAGTTTCTCTACTCATCATTCAGCCATAAAGAGATCAAAGCATTGCCGGAGGCGATGCCGCGTGAGTTTGATCCTAACGATATCTCTATCTATACCAATAAAGAGGGCGAGAACAGCCTTGGGGTGCGTTCTATGGAAAAAGATGATGCTGATGAGGAGGAAGAATCTGTTGTAGATTCATTTTTCGATGGAGAAGAAATTCCATCTATTGAAAAAGCAGAAAAGTTTTTGATTCAACAGGCGTTAAAGAAATATGAAGGGAATCGCAGAAAAGCCTCTGAAGCCCTTGGCGTCAGCGAGCGAACACTTTACCGAAAGCTGGATCAGTATGAACTGCAATAAAATTCTTCTGCTGTTTTTGACGGTACTTCTCCTCACTGTTCCTTCCTGCGTTCAATACAGCTTTACAGGCACAAGTATACCTACGAATGTTCGAACAGTATACATTCCATTTTTCCCCGATAACTCTCAAAGCGGCCTTGGTGATCTCAGCGACCGACTTAATACCGCGTTGATTAATCGTTTTGTAAACCAAAGCCGCCTCTCACTGAACAACGACCGGGATGGAGCAGATTCCTGGATGGAGGGAAACATCCAGTCGTACCGCAACCGCCCTTTTAGCGTTGGAGGTGATGAACAGGCCAATCTTAATGAAATTCAGATTGTTGTGCGCGCTACGTTTCAGTTTGCTGACAGTGATGATCCGGAGTACAGCAAAACCTTTTCTGGCAGCGCAACCTACGATGTACTTGAGAATCCGGTAGATGGTGAGATTGAGGCTGCCGAAGCCGCTCTTCAGCAAATCGCCAATAATGCATTCAATGATGCGGTAAGTAATTGGTAGTGAATATCTCAAAACAATTTTGTACTATCCACCACACGGACGCAAAAACTGGGTGGAGAACCTCCGGTATCTAAATCGATATTGTGAACGTCTGTTTTTAATAATAAATCTATGCTCTCTGTTGATGAATCTACCTACAGGTGAAGTACCCGAGTCGTACAGAATATACTTTGACCAGTTTAACGACGACCCTGACGGAACTATTGAAAAACTTAAAACCCATGTCACACGGCGCAATAGCGGAGCTGTTGGATACTACCTGCTTGCTGTACTGAACAAAAAAGCAGGCAGAGATTCTGCCGCTGTAAAATTTGCTCTTACCGCAAAAATACTGGCTCCCGGGAGCTCGTTCTTCAGCAAACTTCCATACTACATTCAGCATCCCGATCTGTTTGAAGCATGGACTCCAAATGAGAGTGCACCCGTCTCATCTGTTAAAAATCTCAAAACGGACAGCAATCACCCAATTCCCGATCTTGACATGCTGATCACCAAACTGTCCGGAGCCGAAACCAGGCGAATTAAAATACCTAAAGATGGTACTAAAGGACGAGATTTAAGCGAAAACTCTGCAAATGTTGACGATATTGTAACGGAAACTCTCGCCCTTATCCATGAAAAACAGGGCAATTATGACGCCGCAATAAACGTATATAAGCAGTTATCTCTATCGAAGAGCTCCAGGAAAGAGTACTTCAACAAACGGATAGAAGAGCTGCAGGCTAGTGCTTCAGACAAAAACAGAGACTAAACAACTAGATCTTTACGAAAGGATTACTTTTCTTCTCAACACCCACTGTCGTTTCAGGCCCATGACCGGGATACACGGTGGTGTTTTCAGGTAACGTATAAATTTTCTCCCTGATGGATTTGGTCAGGATCTCCATATCTCCTTTATAAAGATCTGCGCGCCCCACACTGCCTCTAAAAAGAGTATCTCCTGCTATTAAAAATCCATCTTCTTTAAAATAGATAGAGATGTGATCCGGAGCGTGACCGGGAGTGTGCAATAAATCCATCGTAAACGGCCCGAGCGCATACTCTTTTTGTTCCGGCAGCTCTTTGGGAGTAAACGATAGATTATCAGCTTTGAGGCCAAACATTGCCGCCTGTTCAGAAATATTGTTCCAGGGATAGAGATCGATGTGACTCAGATACACATCAGAGTCAAACTTTCGGAGTACAGCAGGAAGCCCGAGAACATGATCAATATGTGCGTGTGTAAGCAGAACGGCAAGCAGTCTGCTGTTTTGATTAGCAAGTGCAGAATGAAACGCGCGAAACTCTCTATCATTCGAAAAGCCCGGGTCAATCAATAAAGAGTGACCTTCTTTCGTAAGCAGATACGTATTTTCTGCAAACGGACCGACCTCAAATTTTTCTATCTGAATAGACATGGTGTTAAAAATAAAAATAGGGTCTGTTGAGAAATCAACACACCCTATTTGCTATTATCTTTTGGTAATAGAGATTACTTCCGGTTGTATCGCTTGTTGAAACGATCGATACGGTCAGCTTTCTTCTGAATTTTCTGATCCTTGTTATAAAAAGGATGATTTTTCGAATCAACCTCGCTCTTGTAAACACCACCTTCGGTTTTGATAGTGCTTCTTGTTTTAATCTCGGTACCGTCGCTCATCACAACAGTCACTTCTTTATAATCAGGATGGATTCCTTTTTTCATAACTATACAATCA
>CAZXYQ010000118.1:0-8681 GCA_964644975.1 uncultured Rhodohalobacter sp. | reverse complement strand
GTACACCAAATTTATAAGAATTGTGTACGGATGGGGTAAAGTTTAAAATAAAAACAAGGAAATCATCATGGCCTCTGCCGCGTCTTACGAATGAAAGAAGGCTGTTATCGGCATCACTGATATCGATCCACTGGAATCCCTCCCAGTTAAAATCGATCTCGTGCATCGCTTTTTCAGATTTATAAATACCGTTGAGATCTTTCACCAGATTCTTTACTCCCTGGTGATTCTCCCACTGCAGCAGGTGCCAGTCTATCGATTTAGCTTCGGACCATTCACTCCATTGAGCAAATTCACTACCCATAAAAAGGAGTTTTTTGCCGGGGTGGCCGTACATGTAGGTGTATAGCAAACGTAAATTAGCAAACTTTTGCCAGTCGTCGCCGGGCATTTTGCTGATCAGTGACTGTTTCATGTGAACCACTTCATCATGAGAAAGAGGCAACAGGAACTGTTCCGTAAACGCATAAATCATTGAAAATGACAGCTGATCCTGATGATACCGTCTGTAAATAGGATCTTTCTCAAAATAGTCGAGCGAGTCATTCATCCAGCCCATGTTCCATTTCAAATCAAACCCAAGGCCACCGGAGGATGTGGGGCGCGATACACCCTGCCACGATGTGGACTCTTCTGCCATGGTAAGTACACCGGGGTGGTTTTCGTGAACTATGTCGTTGAATCGCCGCAGGAAGTGAATCGCCTCAAGGTTTTCACGTCCGCCATACTGATTTGGAATCCATTCCCCCTCATCACGGGAGTAATCGAGGTAGAGCATCGACGCTACGGCATCAACCCGCAGTCCGTCAATATGAAACTCATCGAGCCAGTAAATGGCGTTCGATATCAAAAAGTTGAGCACCTCTGTGCGCCCGAAATTGAAAATGTTTGTTCCCCAGTCTTTGTGTTCGCCAATGCGCGGATCTTCGTGCTCATATAGAGCTGTTCCGTCGAAACGGCGCAGGCCGTGATCGTCTTTTGTAAAGTGGGCTGGCACCCAATCGATTACAACACCAATTCCGGCATTGTGGCAGGCATCAACAAAATATCGCAGATCGTCGGGCTTGCCGAAGCGGCTTGTAGGCGAGAAATATCCTGTGGTTTGGTATCCCCAGGAGGGATCATAAGGGTATTCCGCAATTGGCATCAGTTCAACGTGTGTAAAACCCATCTCGATAACATAAGGCACAAGATCATCGGCCAGCTCCCGGTATGATAAATAGCCCGGGTCTTTGTCTACATGCCGCTTCCAGGAGCCTGCATGTATCTCGTAAATGGAAATGGGCTGATCTTCAGCCTGCACTTCGGTTCTGCCCTCAAGCCAATCTGTATCTTGCCAGTTATACTCGCTTTCATACACGATGGAGGCGGTACCGGGACGCAGCTCAGAAAAAAACGCATAAGGATCTGATTTTTTTGTGGGAACGTCACTTCCTGCGGTATTGATCTCGTATTTATACAGATCTCCTTTCGTAACATGTGGCACGAATATTTCCCAAATACCCTGCGCCGGATGTTTCCTCATGCAGTGAACACGACCATCCCAACCATTGAATTCCCCAATAACGCTTACCCGTTCTGCATTTGGTGCAACAACGACAAAATGAGTACCGTCAACACCATCAATTCTTTTTGGGTGAGCTCCCATCCATTTGTAAGCGTGGTGATGGTTGCCTTCGCCCCAAAGCTGCAGGTCGAACTCGGAAATGAGCGATCCGAATCGGTATGCGTCCTCAAGAGTATACGTATCTCCGTCAGAGCCTGTAATTTTTAATGTATAGTCACACCGGGTTTTTCTGCGCGGAAAAACATACTCAAAAAGATCGGTGCCTTCAATTCTTGGAATTGGAGTGGGCGTTTTTCTTGATGGAATAATCATCTCAACAGATTCGGCATCAGGCCGGAATGTTCTGAATACCAGCTTTTCTTTGTTTTCTATCTCCGTGGTGTGAAATCCAAGTACTGAAAATATGTTGCCATGTGAGCCGTTGGATATGGCTTGAATTTCTTCGATTTTAAGTGTCGGCTGTTTCAAGTCAGTGGGATTATGTTGATAGACGTTTTTGCGCTCTAAAACAATATAGTTGATTATAAGCTCCTCCATAAAAAGGAACTTAAAGCTTTGGATAAATACAAGTAATAAGAGAATGAATGTAGTTCGTTTTATATCAAGCCGCTACCTGTTTTCCCGAAAACATGTGTCTCTGATCTCCATATTGACCGGGATCAGTATTGCCGGGATCACAATCGGCACAGCTCTGCTGATCGTAATTCTGTCAGTTTTTAACGGATTTTTTGATGTTATTCGCGGTTTTTTGCTCTCATTCGACCCCGATATCCGGATCGAAATGGCCGATGTGCGCGTGATGGATCAGTACCCGGAGGCAATGGAGATGGTGAGCAATCACCCGGATGTTTTAGAACTTACACCCTACATAGAGGGTAAAGTGATGCTCGCTTTTGAAGGTGGCAGAAACGAAGTTGTGGTGGCAAGGGGAGTAGAACGCGGAGGATATATCAGGCTTAATGAGCTCGAAAACAGTGTGAACAGGGGCGTGTTTGATCTGTCTGTTCAAAATAACCGGCCGGGCCTTGTAATTAGTGAAGCCCTCAGCAATCGCTTCGGAATTGATACGGGGGATGAAGCCGCGCTGCTCAGTACAACAGGTATGCGCCGGGCTCTTACTCAATTTGCGGCCCCGCGCGCCAGCCGGTTTCAGGTGAGGGGGAGCTATAGCATCCAGCAAATACTGGAGGGCGATGTTGTTTATATAGATCTGTTGGCGGCACAGCGGTTGTTTAATATGCAAAATCAGGTGACAGGCTACGATCTCAAATTAACAGATACGGATGAGGCCTCCCGGGTAAAGCGTGAACTGGAGGAGTTACTGGGTCCTGAATACGCAGTTTCAAGCTGGTACGATCTCCAAAAACCGCTCTATGACGTAATGATGATTGAAAAATGGGGCTCTTACGTTATCCTGATGATTATCATTTTTGTGGCAGCTCTCAATATTGTGGGATCACTGACGATGATTGTTCTCCAAAAAAGAAAGGATATCGGAATCTTAGTCTCGATGGGGATGCCCAAGAAAAAAATCCGGCAGATTTTCAGAGCACAGGGTCTGCAGATTGGGTTGATCGGGTGTGGAATTGGAGGTGTGGCGGGTATTTTGATTGCCCTTGCCCAGCAACATTTCGGCCTGGTGCAGCTCTCCTCAGCATTTATCATCAGCGCTTACCCGATTTCGATTAACCCGTGGGATATTGTGCTGATTATCGGCGTAACGATGCTGCTCTGCATAGCCGCAAGCTGGTACCCGTCACTGAGAGCCGCTGCAGTGGTGCCGGCAGATGCTGTAAGGAATGAGTAATTTTTAGATTAGGGTTTAGAGATGATAGATAACAGATTGTGGACTGTTAATATGGTCTCATATACTTTGTTATCGGTGTAACGGTTGTTGGTCAAAAGTGAAAAGTGAAAATTTCATCTCAAAAAAATACTTTCTTGGTTGGATATTACTCTGTTTATCTTTTAACCTGAGTTCGAGTCTTGAACTATAGATAAAAAAGTCCCCCTTTTCTAAGGGGGACTTTTACATACAGATTTTCAGTCAAAATCAGGTTAAAATTTTAAATTATCCGTCTTTTTAATAATTTCTGATAACAGGAGGTTTTTGAATATGTGGATATTTAAGGACAAAAAGCATTCAGAGCAGACCCGAAAAGAGGAGATCGCCAACGCCATTAGCCATGGCATTGGTGCGGTTGCCGCCATTGTAGCTGCACCTTTCCTGATTTACTACGCCGTTCATCACGGGGATGCGCTTGTTGTTGCCGGAGTGAGCGTATTCATAACCTCAGCCATTCTGCTTTACCTGTCGTCCACGCTATTTCACGCCCTGAGAATTGGAAAAGCAAAGGACGTTTTTCAGCTCTTTGATCATGTCGCCATATTTATTTTGATTGCCGGCACCTACACACCGTTTACCGTTGGCATACTGCAGGGAACCTTCGGCTGGTTTATGTTTGCGCTGATATGGTTTGTGGCGATTGTGGGTATTACGCTGAGGCTGCTGCTGGGTAAATCAAATATGAAAATATACGTGGCTTTTTACCTGTTGATGGGGTGGATGATTTTTATTGGAATTAAACCATTATTAGAGACAATGCAACTTGCCGGACTTCTTTGGTTAGCGGCTGGTGGCGCCGCGTATACCCTGGGCGTCATTTTCTACATGCTTCCCCGCCACACCTACACCCACTTCGTTTGGCATCTCTTTGTCCTGGCCGGTACATCCACCCATTTTATGGCGGTGATGTTCTACTCATTTTAGGGTGAGAGGCTTTTACGAATTTATAAAGGAATAAACCTCACCTGCATCACCAGCACAATAATATGTGAATCCAGCCCGCCGGGAGATGAGTTGCTTGTGGCGTAATTCAAATGCGCACGGGCAATTTCCCGATCGTTGTGAAACAGGTAGCGAGTAAGGCCGATTGTGTACTGATCCCGTTGGAATGATTCATCTGCAGAAAAACCGCCGGTCTGCCCCGGACTCTGATTTATGCGATCAAACCGGCCGAGAATGTGCCACTCTCTTGTGATTCCGTAGATAATCTCACCATAAAAACCATCCAGATCATACAATCCATCGGAGCTGGTCCGTACGCCGCGGCTGTCATCGTTTACCCGCATCCCCATGTATTCGAACTGGGTATTCAGCCGGTCGATTCCCAAATTGGAGGTGGCAACCCGCACAGAGGCGGATGTCCGGTCGATATCAAACGACCCTGTGCCGCGCTCCACAACATCCCGCTGCTGGTTGGCAGAAAGATGGCCGCCCAGTGAAAGACCCGGCAGAATGTCGAGATCCATCCTGGCGCCGTACAATCCGCCGCCCGCTTTTCGCTGGGTGATGTGTGAACCGGCCTGCGTAAACCGTCCCGCTCCGTTTCCGGCGTGAACGCCGTACCAGAGATTTTTATAGCGGCCATACGCCATCACACCAATATCCCGGAACGCATCATATCCCATCCCGGAAGCAAGCGCTGTGGTGACGCCCGGACGCTCCCAGAAAATCAGTCTTGAGGAAACCAGGCGGGCGGTGTCGAACGACTGACCCGGCATGATAAACTGTCCAACACGAATATTAAATGCTTGATGGAATCGGGCATCGGCGTGGAAATCGAGCAGTATATTGTTTGGACTGGCGAAGTCGGTCCATATCGTTGTGCTGAACCGATCGCTAATATCCCCACGTGCTGTGATTCGCGCCCGCCGGAGCCGGAATCCGTTCGTATTTATCGTCTCACCGTTGGCCAGTTCTGTCTGCTGATCGGCGATATACCACGTCTGCATATAGCCACCCAGATCGAGGCTGATTTGGGCTGTGACTGTTGATGTAGATGTTGCCAGTAATACGAATGTGAGAAGAATACTCTTGATGATATAATTCATGGCAGGCGAACTATTTCGTGGCATGGAACACTTAAAATCAAGTATCGGATCAAAGCTGATACTTAACTAAAGTATATCTCTGAGATGTTAAAGGCGTATGAATGACAGGAACTTTGAAGAAAAATTCTGTTTGGGGGGACATATTGGCGCGGATCACCCACAGCGATAGCTGTATCAGATTGGAATACTTCTTCTTTTTTGATATCGTTTGAGAAGATAGTGCGAGCCTATACATTACCAAAAACCATATTGATGGACATGGACTACAAAAAAGTAATTTCAATTGAACCGGACAAACGTGGCGGAAAGCCATGTATAAGAGGAATGCGAATCACGGTGTACGACATTCTGGAGTACCTGGCATCCGGGATGACAGAAGAGGAGATACTCGACGACTTTCCGGAACTGAAAAAAGAGGACATTCGGGCATCTCTTCAGTTCGCGGCAGACCGCGAACGTAAACTAACCAAGTCGCCGTTTTGAAATTACTTTTCGATCAAAATTTATCTTTTCGTCTTACATCACATCTTGAAGAATTATTTCCCGGCTCGCTTCATGTTAAAGATATTGGCATGGAAAAAGCTTCAGATAGCGAAATATGGGAGTATGCTAAAAAACATGAATTGATCATTGTTTCCAAAGACAGTGATTTTCATCAGAAAAGCTTTTTGTATGGCCCGCCTCCTAAAGTGATATGGATTGAGAAAGGAAATTGTTCAACTAAAGAGATGTTTAAAATATTGGAAGTATCATTTGGTCAAATCGAATTATTCGTTAATGATGGTGAAAGTGCTTTTTTAATTCTTTGAAAGAAACCTGCCTAAACACAAATTGAAACCATGTCCAACGAACCTGATCCGATAGAAGTCCCGATTAATGGCGTACTCGATCTGCACACCTTTCGCCCGAATGAGCTGGGAGAGCTGCTGCCGGAGTATATCGAGGCGTGCCTGGAGAAGGAGATCACCTCGCTTCGGATTATCCATGGGAAAGGCACGGGTGCACTGCGGCGCGGAGTCCACGCTCTGCTTGATCGGAATCCACACGTTGTTTCATACGGACTGGCAACCGATAAAAGCAGCTGGGGCGCCACGCTTGTGGAGATCAAACGGGATGCAAACAAATGATCGTTTTTAAAAGATCTCCCCTCGAGGGGAGATCACCAAAACGGTACCATCCGGTTTGGTGTGAGGGGTGTTCTCTGATCTGTGCAAAAGTTGTTAATAAATTCATTGGCTGTTTCCGAGCTCTAAGGACACCCCTCAAATGTTTCGCTGGACGCTCACATTATCTCCCCTCCAGGGGAGAATTCTCAATAAAACACACCATATTTTGAAATCAGAATCAACAACCATGAAATTTAAACTCCCCCACACGCTGGTCCTGATGTTCGGGTTGATGGCATTTGCCCTTATTCTCACCTGGTTGGTGCCATCCGGTGAATTTGATAGCACCGTGAATGAACACGGGCAGACTGTGGTGGAGCCCGGAACGTTTACGGAAGTTGAAGAGAAAGAATATTTGAGTCCGCTGGCGCTGCTAACCGTGGTGCCACGTGCGCTGGCTGACGCCCAGGGAATTATCTTTTTTGTGCTGATTATTGGCGGATCGATAAAAGTAATTCGCGATACCGGTTCGATTGATGCACTGCTGGGTAAGATCATTCAAAACTTTGGCACGCAGCCCGCCTGGCTTATCTTTATGATGATGTTTGCTTTTGCGGCCGCCTCGGCCACGCTGGGTATTGCCGAGGAGTATATTCCGTTTGCAATCATTCTGGTGACTCTTTGTGCTGCGATGAAGCTGGATGCTATCACGGCAATCGGTACGCTGGTGGTGGGTTACGGAATTGGCTACGGCGTGGCGTTTATGAACCCGTTTACGCTGGTAATTGCGCAGGAGGTGGCGGGCCTTCAGCCGCTCTCCGGGTATGGATATCGCCTGGCGCTGGGCCTGCCTTTTCTGCTGGTTGGGTTTCATCACGTATGGCAGTACGCCCGGAAAGTTCAGGCTGATCCAGCAAACAGCTACCTGGATGATGGGGAGGGTGTTGTTGAAGAAAGTTCCTCATCCTATCCAGAGATGTCCGGCCGGCGCAAAGGGGTATTGATTGCTACAGGTCTGGCGCTGATCGGCCTGGTTGTTGGAATCTCCATGGCAGGCTGGTATTTGGTGGAGCTGGGCGCGATGTTTATCGGGCTGGCAATTGTGGTCGGGCTGATTTCGGGTATGGGCGTAAACAAAACGGCCTCATCATTCAGCAAAGGTGCTGCGGAGCTTGCCGGTACCGCACTGCTGATTGGCTTTGCCCGGGCAATCGCTCTTCTGATGGAGGATGGTTTGATTTTGCACACGGTCGTAAATGCGCTTGCTGCACCGCTTGCCAGCGTGGGGGCAGAATTCGCAGCCATCGGGATGCTGTTTATTCAAAGTGTTTTGAACTTTTTCATTCCCTCCGGCAGCGGGCAGGCGTTTGTGACGATGCCCCTGATGGCCCCGATTGGGGATCTTGTTGGTGTGTCCCGCCAGATTGCCGTGCTCGCCTTCCAGTTTGGTGATGGCCTCATGAACATGATTGTCCCCACCAACCCCGTGCTGATGGGAATCCTCGGACTGGCCGGCATTCCCTACGCTAAATGGTTTCGATTCATCGCTCCGCTAATTCTAAAGCTGCTGGTTTTGGCCTCACTCGCACTGGCGGTTGCGGTTTGGATTGGGTATCAGTAATGTGTTTATAATCCTATTCAACGTCATCGAGGACTTGATCCGCGATCTCCCATCTTTGCAAAAGCCATCGATTCTCCAATTGAAGAATTTACGATGTAGTAAACGCTTTGGATTAGGCTCAACACTCTATCAACATGTCTGACGTCAGCTCTTCCGAAATTTTTCGTAACAGTTTCAATGTGGCTTTATGTTGGAACTACGAGTCGAAATTCAGAAAAATCAGCTAATCAACAAAGTCCAGAGCATAGTTGGCGGATTGAGCGTTGATCAAACCTTGTGGACCACCATCGGATACTGCTCCTGGGCTTTTAATCAATCCATCCCGATGGTTTTGTAACGTCGCTCGTTAACCCCCGGATGAATCCGGGGGCTATAAGATCGGTCGTCGCTAACGCGACTTTTTGGGCATTCCTAATCAACTTTTTCGAAGGATCTGCCCCGCGATCTCCCATCTGCGCCACGGGGAAAGATTATCATTGGGCAGGAATCACAA
>CAZXYQ010000117.1:0-8771 GCA_964644975.1 uncultured Rhodohalobacter sp. | reverse complement strand
CCATCAACCGGTTAAACTCAGGATTGGCAATCAGTCGGTTGAATTCGGGATTCGCTACAAGTCTATTGAACTCAGGATTGGCTACAAGCCTGTTGAACTCAGGGCTGGCTACTAATCTATTGAACTCAGGATTTGCAATTAACCGGTTGAATTCAGGGCTTGCCATCAAACGGTTGAACTCGGGATTCGCTACAAGCCTGTTAAACTCAGGGCTGGCCACTAATCTGTTAAACTCAGGGTTGGCTACAAGCCTGTTGAACTCAGGGCTGGCCATTAAGCGGTTAAATTCAGGGTTCGCTGCAAATCTGTTGAACTCAGGGTTGGCTACAAGCCTGTTAAACTCAGGGCTGGCCACTAATCTGTTGAATTCGGGATTCGCTACAAGCCTGTTAAACTCAGGGCTGGCCACTAATCTGTTAAACTCGGGATTTGCTACAAGCCTGTTAAACTCAGGACTTGCCATCAACCTGTTAAACTCGGGGTTAGCGATCAGACGGCTAAATTCGGGACTCGCCATTAAAGCTACAAATGTCTCATCCTGCATTACCGCTTGTATTTCATCCGACTCAATAAGCCGCATAAATTCATCGCTTTGAAGAATTTGCTGAAATTCTTCACTATCAAGATTTACATCATCACTTGTAATTTGGGTACCACGATAACGTTCTGCTCTTTCCACATCGGATCCTATTGTACCCGACACATCAGTTTCGCTTGGTTGTGGAATGTCTGTTGTTATAAAAACCACTAGTAGTATAGCCGCAGCCAAAGCTGCAAAATAGCCTAGTTTTTTACCTGTAAAGAATTGTTTAGAATCAGCCATAACATCCTCATTAATTTTGTTGTTGTGATTATTTGCTGTGTAATTATTTGATTTCGATTTAATAGAAATCTTTTCCGAGACTTGCTCTGAAAATTGTTCGGGAAGCTCTATTTCTGATTTTAAAGCACCGATTTGATCCTTTAACTGTAGCAGATCATTAAAAAGCGACCTGGCATCAGGATCGGTGTTCAAAATCTCCTTTAACTCCCGGCTCTGCTCCGGTGAATTTTCACCGTCTATTTCTGCCTGTATTAAATTTACGATTCGTTGGATCATCAGTGTTTGCTTTAAAGTTGCATGAGTTTCACCGTTGTACCGGTGTTCTGTATTAATTACACAGCAGCATGCAAAAAGTTGGTAAATTTTTTTGGTGGATATTCTAAGCCCTGCTTATGAACTTATCCCGGACGCCCGATTTATCATTAATGCCTGCAATTATTCCCGGCCGAAAAGTTTTTCTCGCAACAAAATGCGAGCCGAATAAAGCCTCGATTTTACTGTCTTTGCTTCAATTTCTAATATATCGGCAATCTCTTTGTAGCTTAATTCTTCAAAATGCCGCAGATACAATACAACTGTACTGTCTAAAGGGAGCGACTCAATGGCTTTTAGCAACAAAACATTCTCCTCTTTTTTTGCAAGTTCATGGTAAGGTGTATCTTCTTCCGATCTTTCCGAACTATAGATTGAGAGGGATGTGTGCTTTTTTTCCGCGCGCTTCATATTCAAAGCTTCATTTATCATTATCCGGTACAACCAGCTGTAAAATTTATATTCAGGGTTGAACGTGTCAAGGTTTTCCCATGATTTTAAGAAACCGGCCTGAGTTACATCTTTAGCCAGCTCCGAATCATTTACAATACCTAGAACTGTTCTGTACATTTTCAACTCGTACCGGTTTACCAGCACATTAAATGCTTTATTATCTCCCTGCAGGCACTGGTCCACCAGGGTGTGATCGCTTCTTTCTGCCATCGTTTTATCTTTATTTGAAGCTGACTTATTCAAAACCTCACCATTACTTTTAAATCATCAACTTGCGTCATCCATTTCAAAAACCTGATCCAGCCTTGTGTATTTAAAAACATCACGCACGTGATTATTTAAATTCTTCAGCCTGACTGTATGGCCCGTCTCGTTCAGCCTCTTATATGTATTTACAAGCACGCTTAATCCCATACTTGAAATATAATCGAGGTCGGCCATATCAATTGTAATCGATTCTTCTTTGGTTAAGAGTTCGTCCGCCGCTTTTTGTTGTTGGCTGGCATCAAACCGCCCGATAAATTTAAGTTCGTTCTCACTTACCTGTACTATCGTCAGCATCTGTTTCCTCAAATATTTTTTGAAATCGTAATGGTTGAAAGTCCATTTTTGTGTTCAAATTTCACATCATCCATTAGTTTTCTCACGAGATGAATACCTAATCCACCCGATCGTTTATTTTTGATGTAATCCTCAAAATCCACTTCACTCGCCTTGGTTATATCAAACGGTACGTCTTCAAAATCACTCAGACTTAATGTAATTCTACGACCTGTTTTTTCGATTGAGACTTCAATATCACTCGCAGATTTTGCCGTATTATGATGTATCATATTCATAAAAATTTCTTCAACAGAAAGCTCCATATCATGCTGATCTCTGTCTTGTACCTTAAATTCCTGCAAGTTCGTTTTCAGGAAATTAAATATGTTTTCAAGCTCATCTACTCTGCGATCGAACCTTCTTTTACTTTTCATTAAAGCAGCGAATTATCTTTATAGATGTCTTTTCCGTTAAAGCCTTATGAGTACTATCAATTAGAGTAATTTTCATTTAACGACATATTATAGTCTCAATTTGCACTATTTGAATTACTAATCTTTATATATATGTTGCAAATTCTTATCTGTATGTCGCGGAAGTGCAAATTTAAGTTGCTGCTGAAGCTTTACTAATTGTCGGCTGCTACACAAAGCTTACTTGAAACGATCCCTGCGTAACCTTCAACATTGAAGAAAACTTGCCGGAAAACAATCCTCATAAATTAAAGTGAATAGGAGCAGTGCTGCATGGACATCAGGTCAAAAGTTTGCGACGTGTAGATAAATACCTCAGTAAGTCATTTTTTAACTTAGCGTGGATTTAAAGCGGAAATTACGATAGGTTAAAATAGCTTTTCAACCTAATACATTTATATGAACAAAAGAGAACAGATACTCGCCAATCACGACAGGCTTCTTGAGGCTATGCTGAACAAAGATGAGTCAACTCTGAGAAGTTTGATTCACCCGGAGGCATCGGCCTTTGGTTCAGCAATTCATGAGTTTGAAAAAGGGATTGAAAATGTGATCAGTTACTACCTGAACTCCCTGGCATTGGTACCTGATGAAAGAAGTATAAATATCAATTCAAGGCGATATACAGACCTCGAAGATCATGCCCTGATTGAGCAGGAGTTTGAAATTCATTTTAAGCTCGAAGAAAAACCTATCACCCTTCTCACCTTGCGGCAAACTGCGCTCTGGGTTAAGATTCCAGACGCGGAAAATCATGAACCGAAATGGTTGTTAAAACACGACCACGCCTCGATGCCGGACCATCTTGGAGCTTTTGAAACGATTTCATCGAATGAACTTCTGGAAAACAATCTGGATCTGGAAATGGAGATTGAAAAATTGAAGAATAAGCTGGAGCGTTTGTATAAGGATTTGAGTACAACCCGGGAACAGCTTCTTCAAAAAGAGAAACTTGCTTCGATTGGCCAGCTGGCAGCCGGTATTGCTCATGAGATAAAAAACCCGCTTAATTTTGTGAATAATTTTTCAGATTTGAGCCTTGAGCTGGTTAATGAAATGCGTGAAGAATTGCTGCAAAAGACCAAAAACGGAAAATCTGATCAAAAATCTACAAAGAAATCAGTTGAAAACTCTGAACATGATTTGATTCTTGAGATTCTGGATGATATTGAATCCAACCTCAAAAAAATTCACGAGCATGGCTCCCGTGCCGACAGCATCATTAAATCAATGCTTCTCCATAGTCGTGGGAAAAGCGGAAAACCGATACCCACAAATCTTAATGGCCTGATTGACGAATATCTAAAACTTGCATATCACGGAATGAGAGCGGCGGACTCGTCTTTTAATGTTGATATCAAAACTGATTTTGATACTACGATTCCGTCAATGGATTTGATTCCTCAGGATATAAGCAGGGCTTTTTTGAATATTATTAATAATGCCATGTATGCAGCAAGTGAACACTCAAAAACAACCAAAAGTCTAAAGCCGATAATCCAGGTAAGTACAATTAAAAAAGATAATAAAGTTGAAATAAGAATTAGAGATAATGGTGCAGGAATTCCGGAAGAAATCCGTGAACAGATATTCCAGCCGTTTTTTACTACCAAACCTTCGGGCGAGGGAACCGGCCTTGGCCTCTCCATGACTTATGACATTATTAAAGTTCATAACGGGACGCTGGATATCGACTCAAAAGTAAATGAGTTTACAGAGTTTTTAATCACATTACCCTTAAATAAACAGGTATAGAAACATGAAGTTTTTAGTAGTTGATGATGAAAAAGATGTTGAAATGTTGTTTTTGCAAAAATTCAGAAAAGAAATCCGATCAGGAGAAATCGAAATGCTTTTTGCATTTTCCGGCCGGGAAGCTCTAAATATTTTGAATGATAAAGTACCGCCTGATGTGGTGTACGTTTTTTCGGATATCAATATGCCGGGTATGTCAGGCCTGGAGCTCCTTGATACAATTAAAAGCAATCACCCAAAAATAAAAGTAAGTATGATTTCGGCGTATGGCGATGATGAGAACTACAGAAAAGCGATAGATTCAGGTGCCAAAGAGTTTTTTACTAAACCAATAGATTTTGAATCTCTGAAGAATGAGATCAATAAAATGAATAATGGATAAAAAGTAAATTCACAGGATATTATGAGTACAATCCAAAAAATATTAGTGGTAGATGACGAGCCGGACCTTCAAATGCTTATGCTTCAGAAGTTTAGATCTCAGGTAAGAAATAAGGAATACGAATTTCTGTTCGCAGAAAATGGATCTGAGGCCATTGAAGCCATTTCGAAGAACAAAGATCTGTCGTTGGTGCTGAGCGATATAAATATGCCTCAAATGGACGGACTAACCATGCTTTCGGAGATACAGGAGATGGACCGGGCAGATTTAAAAACCATTATGGTATCAGCCTATGGCGATATGGAAAATATTCGCACCGCGATGAACCGGGGAGCTTACGATTTTGTAACCAAGCCCATCGATTTTAAAGACCTGGAAACTACCATCGAAAAAACACTGAGAGAAATTCGTCAGCTGCTGAAAGTTCGCAAAATGGAAGAGCAACTCGAATCGCTGAATTACGACCTTGATATGGCTGCACGAATTCAGCAAAAAATTCTGCATCAGGAATTTCCGGTATTTCCTGATGATAACCGGTTTGATATTTTTGCCAATATGATTGCCGCAAAACATGTGGGGGGCGATTTTTATGATTTTTTTAAATTTGATGATGATCATCTGGCCTTTTTTATCGGTGACGTGGCCGGGAAGGGGATGCCTGCAGCCATCTATATGGCCGTATGCCGAACAATGCTTAAAGCGATTGGCTCTGAAGTGCAGAATCCGGCAGATTGTATTACCAAGGTAAACAACATGCTGATTCCTGAAAGTGATATTTCGACATTTGTAACGGTATTTTACGGCCTTTTAAATACCAAAACCGGTAATCTGCAATATTGCAACGGGGGGCATAATCCGCCCTATGTACAAAAAGCCGATGGAACAGTCAGGGAGCTAGACGAAGTTGGCGGGCTTCTGCTTGGTAAATTCGAAAATGCCCCTTACGAAATGAGTGAAATCCAGCTTTCGCCAGGTGATACTGTGATAACCTTTACCGATGGTGTAACGGAAGCTGAAAACGAAGATGGCGGGTTTTTTGATGAAGAGAGGGTGGTCAGTTATCTCGAAAAAAATCCTTCAAAAGCACTGAATTCGCAGGTAAAAGGACTGTTTCTTGAGGTGATGAAATTTACCGGGGCAGCGGAACAATCTGATGATATTACAGTGCTTTCAGTTCGTTACGGCTTAACTGAATAGATCATGTGGTGAACTGTTATTCTGTCTGATAAGCCTCAACAGCTTCATCAAGCGTTTTATAATGATCGAAAACAGTAATAAGCTTTGTTACGATTAGTAAACTTTCGATTCTATCGGATGCACCACAAATTTTCAAATCTCCGCCTTCATTTCTCAGGCTAGTCAAGGAAGTTATTAATATTCCAAGTCCGGACGAATTCATAAAATTCACCTTACTCAAATCCGCAACCACATTTGTTTTTCCCTCTTTTATTAATGATTTAATATCGTCCATATAATCATTTACAGAAGGGCCTCCCATTATTTTTCCTTTTAAAGTAATGATAACGGTATTGTATTTTTCTGAAATTGTGTATTTCATATCCGAGATTATTTTTTATGCTATCTATTTTCTATAAGTAATTGAATTTTACCCAATTTACTTGAGAAAGACCAATTAAGAAAAGAAAAACAGTTACTTAGTTATACATTTAACAATTTTATAATTAAACCATGAGCAAGTTTTAAGCAGGTATGATCACGGTTCTTCAACTCCCGGTATCCTTCATAGGAAATGGAATCGCCTTTTTCAATCATCAGGCTGTGGGTGGTGCCTATTTCAAAAATCCGGGAGAGTTCTCCACTATCACTTGATTCTTCCTGGCTAATAGCCCGATTATCCGGGATTAATAATAACCGTACAGATTAAGAGAACCGGGTAATGAAAATTCAAAAAGCAGGGGTTTATATGATGCTTTTATTTTTCAAAACGGCTTTTCCAATGGATTCCGTATTCTATATAATCAAAATTTTATGGCATTAATTGCAATAATTGCATTAATTCAAGTATAATTCCCTGCTTCAAGAGGAAAAGATGATCATTATGAGAAATTCAGTAAACATAGCTTTTTTGTTTCTGTTTGTAACTTGTCTTTCCTGTACCGACAGGTATTTTGATACTTCAGATATCTGCACATCCATTTTAAAAGTTGAGACTGTATCAGTTGTTGACCAACATGGCGAACCCGTAACAGGCGCAGTACTTACTGTAATCAACAAGCGAAATGGAAAAAAGTTCTGCTTTAACGATGACGGAACCGTTCGCGAAACCTGTGCTATGGATTTTGGTGCAGCTGATTTCCTTCCAGAAGGTCTTTACGCGGTAATCACATCTCATAATGTCGGACCAGAAAGGCCTGAAGATGTACAGCACAATGATGTTATCCGGGCCACTTTTGAGAAAAGCGGTGTTTCAGTCTCCGCTGATTATATTGTGGATACAGGCAGGGGCAAGTGCCATCCGGAGAGCCTGATCGGGCCGAACCCTCTGGTTCTCGAACTACCCGGTAATTAATCCAAAAAGCTGACTTCGCCATGAAGAGTAAACTTTACTTTATTTCCGTTATTACAGCCGTACTTCTATTTACTGCAGGCAACCGGACAGCCGATGCACAGGTTTCCCTCGGGGCCGGAGCACTGTATGGCGCTGAAGAGGACGGGTTTGGCCTGAACCTGAACGGGCTGTATCATCTTCGTGATAATGTTGCTGTAACCACCGGGGCGATATGGTGGCCGCGCAGTGCGCCGGATGATGCCCGCTACCTGCTAACGGAACTCAATGCGGAACTGCGGTATATACCCTACTCAACCGGCGGATTTTCTTCCCACGTTTCCGCGATAACCGGCTATCACTATTTCGGAGTGCGAATTGAAAGCCTTGGGGATATCTACAAAAGCTCCGAACATATGACCGCAATCGGTGGCGGTGCCGGTATAACCTATAACCTTGGCACGGTTTCTCTGACCACAGGTGTCCGCCATTTCCTGACCGGATTTAATCAGTTAAGTGCGGGGGTTGGGGTGCAGGTGGGGATTTGAGGTATGTAAGCGTTGTGATCCACCATCTGGTTAAATATTTTCTTTTCACCAACAACGAATTAGATCACTAGCCAAAAGGTGCCACCCCTTTGGGGTTTATCAAATAAGAGGTTTGACTTTATACCCGGCAATGAATTGCCGCGCTATTTCCGGTTGTCCCTGCGGGACATGGGTGGAGCGGTTAGATGTTAGTTGCCCGGCATGTTAAATTAGTTATTAGTTCAAGGAATCAAAGACCTCATTACAGATTATGGAAAATAGCTATCAGACTTTATCCTATTCATGGGATGGGGATTATAACTAAAAATGCATCCAATCGTGATGCCCGGGAATAGCCAGCCAATTTCCCAAAGGTATCCCTACGGGGCATTGGCGGGGTTATTCGTGCACAACACAAAGGAAGCCCTGACAGGGCGGCACACAGCCACTATCTTCTTTTCAGGCTGTTTAGCCGACAAATGAAATGCTCCATCGTTTCAAACCCGAAACTCTGCTTCTTCGGGCTGATCTACAATTGCGCCGTCGAACAGGTGAATGATCCGGTCAGCGAAGGTGGCGTCATGCGGTGAGTGGGTTACCATTACGATGGTAGTGCCCTGGTTGTTCAGCTCTTTCAGCAGGTTCATTACATCATCACCATGGCCGGAATCGAGGTTACCGGTTGGCTCATCTGCAAGAATTAACTGGGCATCAGCAACCACAGCCCGGGCAATTGCAACACGCTGCTGCTGACCACCCGAAAGCTGTTGTGGAAAATGATTACGGCGGTCTGTCATATTCATCCTCTTTAATGCAGCATCTGTTTTTCTTTTTCTATCATCTACTGAAACTCCCAGGTAAAGCAGCGGCAGCTCTACATTTTCAAAAACAGTAAGCTCGTCTATCAAATTAAAACTCTGGAAGATGAAACCGATATTACCCTTACGCATCGCGGCTCTCTCTTTCTCTGTAAACCCGGAAGTTTCCTCTCCCAAAA
>CAZXYQ010000116.1:0-8915 GCA_964644975.1 uncultured Rhodohalobacter sp. | reverse complement strand
TAATTCTATGTCTTTTACGTCCATTACAAAGCAATAAAAGAGTAGGTAGAAAACCTAACCGGAAAATTCGGGCGGCATATATTTATCCCCGTTAAGAACTGCTGTGATTGCATCTTTCAATTGTGCGGAATCGGGTTCATAGGATAGATAACCATCTATTCCTGCTTCAATCAGCGGATCAATCAGCAGTTTTGTTGTATAAATGTGAATAGCGAGCAATTTGGTGTGAGAAACCGTTTCTTTGACAAGAGTAATGGTTTGAACGGCCGATTTTTTGATGTTCGGAAGATCAAGTATTACAACAGAACCTTCCGCTTTGGATCGTTTTTCAAGGATGAAGAATTCACTGTCTATCAGTGAGATCCGGGCACTACCGTTGCACGCCTTCTCTACTCGTTCTTTCAGAGCAACAGCGCGGGGAGTGTAGCCCGTGAATAGAAATATTGAAAGTTTTTTACGGTTGTCCATCATGAAGGTTTATAGTCTTTCAGCAAACAGACTTCAAAATACGGGGGGAGCATTTCAATTCATCCTGTTTCTTACCAGACTGTTCTGTGGTACACTATTTCTGCAATGACGTCTGAAAATTAACCTTATTGGAACTTACCATAGCAGGGAATGGTATTCTATGGGTCAATTTGCTTAAATTAGTGTAGGCATATACACGTAGCTATAAAAAAAAGATAGGCTGCTACTCTTTAAAATTTTCAACCTTTCAGAGGGTCTGATTATCGTTTACAAGCCCGTGCTGAAACGCATAACTAACAAGACCGGCCGTATTTCGGGCCCCTGTTTTTTGCAGCAGATTCCTCCGATGAGCATCCACTGTACGCGGACTGATGTATAGTTTCTCTGCAATCTCTTGATTTGTATGCTCTTTTACAATCATCTGGAGTACTTCAGTCTCTCGCTCAGTAATGTGGATAGGGTCAGGCGCAGAAGACTTTCCTTTGTTTTTAACGAGGTCCATCATAATGCTTTGAGTGGCCTGATCGCTAAAATAATGTTTCCCTTCCATGACTTCGTGAATTGCAGTGGTAAGTTCTTCCCTGCCTGCACTTTTCATAATATAACCGGAGGCCCCGGCCTGAACCATCTGCCGAATGTGCGTATCGTCGCTGCTCATCGTCAGAGCCAGGACTTTTATCCCGGGGTACTTCTCTTTAACGAGCTTTGTAGTAACAATGCCGTTCATCTTAGGCATGTTAATATCCATTACAATAACGTCTACCGGCAATTCTTGTAAAAGGCCAATTACTTTTTCTCCGTTTTCAGCTTCTGCAACCACATCTATACCTGCTTGTGGTTCAAGCATCAATTTAATTCCGTCACGTACAATTTTATGGTCATCAACCAGTAGCACTTTAATATTTGCCATATCACCATTTATGTCGTTTTCAGTGGCACAATTACTGTTACTAATGTACCCATATTATGTTTGGAATCAATATCTAAATTACCGGACATTGCTGCAACCCTGGTCTTCATACTCTGAATTCCAAGTCCCTCACCTTCAATTTTTTTCACCTCAAACCCCTTCCCGTTATCTTCAATAGTACAATACACTTCACCATCGGATATAATAATTTGAACGTTAATATTAGAAGCTTCGGAATGTTTAATAGCGTTATTAATAGCTTCCTGCAGAATTCTGTAGATATTTATCTGCACATTTCCCGGAATCTCTTCATCAGAATATTTTTGAAATAGATGAAATGAAAGGTCCTGCGTTGTTTTCAGATCATTAATAAGTGATTGTACAGCCAGTTTGAGCCCATAATCCTGAATCGATTTTGGCAGCAGGTTGTGAGATATTGTTCGGGTTTCCGATATAGCGTGCTGCAGCATTTGCAGTCCGGTCTCAAAGGATCGTTCTTCCGCTTCGCCCAGTGCATCACTGTCTGAATATACGGTGCTTAAATGCATATTCGCGGCAGACAGGTACTGGCCCAGTCCGTCGTGAAGTTCATTTGCAATTCGATGGCGTTCCCGCTCTTCTCCCTCTATAACGGATTTGATCGCCTGCTCTTCTGCCTTTCTCTGTTCAGTTACATCTACGGATACCACGAGCCTCTGCTGCTTGTCTTTAAAATAGATGTTTGAGCCCGACAGTTCACAAAAGATAACTTCCCCCGACTTTACCCTCTGTGGCCAAACTTCAAAACCCGATGTCGGTTGTTTCAGGTTTTTTTCTGCTTCTTCACGAATCGCCTGCTGATCTTCCTCAAGAAACAGATCAAAGATGATGCGCTCTTTAAATTCTTCCTCACTGTATCCATACGTCTCTTTTGCTGCTTCGTTTACCGATAAAAACCTGAATGTGTATGGATCATAGATCCACATCGGCAGCGGGCTCTGTTCGTAAAGTAATCTGTAATGCTGTTCTGATCGTCTAAGCTCTTTTTCCGCCTCCTTCTGCGGGGTAATATCATTCATCGCGCCAATTATTCTCCTGATATCGCCGCTGCTATCACGCAGTATGAAGGCGCGGTCAATTACATTTGCCACCGTTCCATCTCCTCGGTAGAAGCGGTATTCGTATGCCCATTCATCCAGGCCCGTATTTTCAGCGGAAAACATGTCTTTCAGCACCTCTTCCCGATCGTCGGGATGAATATGTTTCTTCCAAAAATTATATCCGTCCTCCGGATCGGGTCGTTCGTGTTTGTAGTGGGTTTGCAAACCTTCGCTCCACCATACCGTCATTTCATCCGGGTTTGCATCCCATATAGCGTCACTCGCAATAGCGGTCACGTATTTGAACCTGCTCTGTTCATAATCCAGCTTTTTCTGAATTTTTTTAATCTCTGTGATATCTTTATTTACAGCTACAGCTCCGGTAAACTCTCCTTCGCCATCAAACAACGTTCGCACTGAGCTTAAAATATTGATCGGCTCCCCGTTTTTATCGAACTGAATAACTTCACCGCTCCACTCACCTTCTGATTTAAATATCTCAAGCGTATTTCTTCGCTCGTTATTTGCATTATTTGTTATAATTACATTTTCAATCGGCTTGCCAATTACCTGCTTTTCAGTCCAGCCGTAGAGCTCTGTTGCTGCACGGTTCCAGCTGGTAATTTCCATATCTTTATTGGCGGCTATTACAGCATCTGAAATATCGCTTAACAATTTGGCCTGGTAGCTCAAAACCATTTCCGCCTTTTTTGATTCGGTTTGATCGATCATCGCACCGATAATGCGCTCCGCTTTACCATGGCTGTTGCGATAGATATAGCCCTGATCGAGCACATACCTGTACTCCCCGTAGTTATCTAAAAAGCGATACTCTTTAGACCAGTACGTTGAATCTCCTTTTCTCGCCTTCGTAACACTGTTGAGTACCTCATCGATATCATCAGGATGAATTTTTTCTATCCACGATAACTCATCTTCGGGCTCAGTATCAATCTGATACCCAAATACGGTATCCATCCCTTCACTCCACAAAATGGTCCTGCTTACCAGGTCCCAGTCCCACACTACATCGCTGACCAGGCCGGTTATAATTTTCAGCCGTTTTCGTTCATCTTCAAGCTCACCCTCTACCTCCTTCAAAGAGCTAATGTCCATGCTTATGCCTCGTAAAATCCGGTCACCGTTGTTTTTATCCGTTACAATATTTGCCTTCTCTTTTATTGTTCGGTAGGATCCTGATTCCGTTTTGAAGCGATAAATAAAATCCAGATTCCCTTTCTCTTCAGCCAAATTGTACATATGCAGGGTTTTTTCCCTGTCATCAGGATGAATTTTCTGAAAAAGCTCTCCCCTGTCCGGAGGTCCGCCTGTTCTGTCGAACTCGAGGAGGCTGTATTTATTATCTCCCCAAAACACTTTTCCACTGTGCAGATTCTTTTCCCAGTATCCAATTTCAGCAATTTTTTCAGCTACCCGAAGCTGTCCAAGTGTGCGCCGTATACGCTGCTGCTGCTCTTTCGTTCGGGTTATATCAAGCATTACACCAATGTACCGAACCGCTTCACCTTTCTCATCAACCTCTACATCCGCTTTTTCATATATCCATCTTTCACGGCTGTTCCTGCGGTTTAATACCTTATATTCCGCTTCAAACGGTTTTCCATGTTTTATCGCTTTCTGATATTTTTCCGTCACATACCTATAGTCCGGATGAATCATTTTTTTTAACGTCTCTTCCGTTAAATGCTCTCCGACCGGCATCCAGAACATTTGATCGAGTATCTCAGAGGTTTGAATGGTATTTTCTTTTAAGTCCAGTGTATAGGTTCCTAAATTAGCCACCCGCTGCGTCTCTTTCAGGAAGCGTTCGCTTTCGGCGAGCTCTTCTTCCTTCTCTTTTCTGGCGGTTATATCTACATGAGTTCCCGCCATTCGGGTAACTTCACCCTCATCGTTCCACTCAACCGCCCTGCCTCTGTCCAGAATCCAAACCCATCGCCCCTCTTTGTGGCGCATTCTTACTTCACATTCATAAATGTCTGACTCACCATTAAAATACCGTTCCACGGTATCATTAAACTTCTTCAGATCGGCCGGGTGAACCAGTTTATTCCAGGTTTCGATAGAAGTGGGCTGAACCTCTTCGAGGGTGTACCCCACAAGGCGTGCCCAAATCTCATCAAAATCGACTTCTCCTGTTTCAGGATTCCACTCCCATAGGCCAACGTTAGCGCTGTTAGTGGCAAGCTGCAATTTCTCCCGGCTCTCTCTTATATCCTCTTCAAGCTGTTTTCGGTCACTTATATCAATATGAGTACCAATAACCCTGATCACATTTCCTTCTTCATCTCTTTCAGCTACCTGCCCCCGATCCAGCATCCAAACCCAGTACCCGTCTTTATGCCTCATCCTTATTTCGTTGTCATAACTCTGCTCTTCACCGGAGAAATGAAGGCTCAATAATTTCTCTGCAGTTTTAATATCGTCCGGATGAGTTAACTCTTTCCACTTGCTAAATGAAAGCGGTGCAAGCTGCTCCTTAGTGTAGCCAATCATTCCAGCCCAGTGATCATTAATGCGAATTTGCTCCGTTTGCGGATTAAAATCCCACAACCCGATTCCACCGCCCTCAACTGCTAAATTGAGCTGTTCTTCCATCACTTTAAGATCTGTAAGGTCGATGCCAACCCCAATTTTAAGCTCATCAGAAAGCCTCATATTCATCCAGCTGGTGTGCAGCACCTCACCAATGCTGTTGTAGATGTCGAAGTTTTTCCAAGTATGATCTGCTTTTTGCATGTGTTCTAGTGCAGCCATGTATTGCTCTTTGTCCGGAAGCATTTTTTGCATGTAATCACCGGTCAATACCTCATCTTTCTCATACCCAAGTAGTTCTCCGGCAAATTCATTAAAATCTTTGATGCCACCATCCGCATCATGGATATTGATCAATACCGGAAGGTTATTGAATATTTCAAGCAGCGTATCCCTGTCTTTCCGGTTTTTATCCTCAAGCTTTTTCATTTCGGTTATATCGTGCCCTATTCCAACAACTGTGGAATCTGAGAGCATCAAAATACTCCAAAGCTGCGTTCTTACTTCACCCGATGCTGTTCTCACTTCAAGCTCTTTCCATCCGCTATTCGGTGCCTCCATAAAACGTATTACTTCATGCCGCTGCTGTTCATCAGGAAAACAGAGATTCAGCAGGGAATCTTTTGTCTTCTCGTTCCCCCAACCGATTACTCTCTGGAATTCTTTGTTTACCTGTAATGATTCCGCTTCGGGTTCAAACACAATAATCAGTACAGGAATCTGATCGAACAGACTTTCAAATTTCTCTTTCTCAAAAGCCAGCTTTCTTCTTAGATTTTTACCCTCTGTAATATCGGTAGTAATACCGATGACCCGTTCAACTTTTCCGTCCTTCATTATTGTCTGGCCTTTGGTCCACAGCCATCTAATATTCTCTTCACTATCTATGACACGGTACTCCGCTTCAAAAGCTCGGCCCTTTTCAAGTGTTCTATCTGCTTTGCTTTCAAAAGCGGGGCGGTCCTCAGGGTGAATCCTGCTAATAACCAGATCGAGCGACATCTTTTCCGATTCAGAATAGCCGAAAAGCCGATTATGGTTAGACGACGTGATATAAGAATCGGTTTCAATAAAATACTCCCACGTTGCCGTATTTGCAGTTTCAAGCGCCATCGTCAGACTTTTATCTATTCTCTCTATTTTTTCTTTTTCTCTGCTGAGCTCTTTTTCACGCAAAATCATTAAAATGTAGAGACCTGTGGCTGTAACAGCAACGTAAAACCAACCTTTCAATATCTGCAAATTCGTGAGTAGCACTACATCATCAACATAATACTCCAGAATAGTATCGGTTGTGGCAATCCAGATAATAGCTACGGCCAGATAGAGAAGTGTAATACGTTTTGGTGTGTATTTCATAGTATGGATATTTGCTGCTCTCAGCTTAATTTTACCTGTTTTTCACCACAAAACAGGCCGTGGCAACCACTGTTTAAACGTACAGATCATTTAATGATCGGAGTATAGATAAGAGGTCCAAATTAAAAAGTAATCTCTACCATTTCCCCTCACGCACGGGATAGCTGCCAAGAACTTTAACATATTGAGCTCTTTTTTTGAGTTTCGAAAGAGCGTCCGCAACCCTGAGCTCTTCTGCGTTTCCTTCCATGTCGAGATAAAACAGGGATTGCCATGGGTGATGCGGCCGGGGACGCGACTCCAGTTTTGTCATATTAATCCCGTGGTCTCCCAGAAGGTTCAGGCAGGAAAGCAGTGCTCCTTTTTCATCAGCTGTAGCAAAAATAAGCGACGTTTTACAGTTTAATTGTGGGTCGCACGATACTCTATCGCGACAAACTACAACAAATCTCGTAAAATTCTCTGCCTGGTTGGCCAGATCTCTTTCAAGTATTTCAAGTCCATAAAGTTCTGCGGCATATGCGCTGCCGATTGCTGCCTGCGATAGATCACCGTCGTTTTTAACTTTACGCGCGGCCATAGCCGTATCAAAATAACTTTCAACATGGCAGCGTGGCATCTTCGCTAAAAAATGGCTGCACTGAGCAATAGCCTGCGGATGAGACAATACACGGCGTATATTCTCCAGTTCCACTTTTTGCGGGGCCATCAGGCAGTGAATTACCCGAAGGATTTCTTCCCCAATAATAAAGAGATCTTTTTCAGCCAGCAGATCGTACGTGTCGTTAATAGAGCCTGCTGTTGTATTTTCTATCGGGAGCATCGCAACATCAGCGTCACCTTTCTCTACAGCTTCAGCAGCCTGATCGAATCGGGTAAACCCAAGACAGATCACCTCATCGTAGCGCTGTTCAAAATGGCGCATCGCTATTTGATGACTGAATGCACCATCCGTTCCCTGGTAAGCAACTTTGATAGACGTTACTTCAGATTTTTTGTTTTGATGATCCACCAGCGCGTTAGTTTGGTACCGCACAGAGTGGTTAATCACCTCCCTGAACAGCTGTTCCAAAAAATAAGGATCCATTCCCGCATCAGCTGCCTTTGCCCGGATCGATTCCATCATCTTCTCCTCACGATTGGGATCCCGAATTTCTTTTGAATGTTCGAGCTTTTCAGCAATTACATTCCTTACAATGCGCTGCCGCTCTCCAAGAGCATTTATAATGGTTTGATCGAGCTTATCAATCGTTTTCCGGATCTGATCCAGGGATTCATCTTTCATCTGGGAAGAAGTTAAATCTATTGTATGCTTGTTCAGGTAATGATCTGTCTGTATCACATTAACCTGACTGCTGTTTTTTTAATTTAATTCGGTAAAGATACAATGTAGTAAATCAGACGCTTCTCTGCATAAATTGCAGTGATAGAAAGCAGGAACTAATTGAAAGCTTTTTAATCTGAGTTCGGTATAAATTTTGACATTAAAAATCCCCTTTAGCAAAGGGGGAAACATGGGGGATGTTTATCTAGTGTTGGAACAATTTGGTATACATCCATCCTATTTCACCCATATTAGAATAGAATTCTCCCACCTAAAAACAAGTATCCAAAAGTTATCGAATATCTCGTTTCAGCTTTTCGATATTTTTGAGCACTTCATCGCGCGACATCTTTCGAAAACGCTCGGGAAGCAGCCTTCTTGATGTGCACTCCGACACGGCGGTTAGTGTCTGCAGCTCGATCTCTTCAGGGTAGGTTGGGGGGAGGAAATCGTGCAGAACTTCATCCAGCACCTCAGGCGTCACCTCCTCTTTTCCTGCGGCAGCGGCGTGAAATTTTGCCCGCGTTAAGGCTGCCTCCATATCGGCGCCGGAGTATCGTATCGTCCCTTTTTTTATAGCTTTCGGTAGGTACTCTTCCGTCAGTTTCAGACCCGTTTTTTTCTTCATCACTTCAAACAGCTCCACTCTCTCCTCTTCCGTTTCCGGGTGGAACAGCGCAATGTGCTCCTCAGCCCTGCCCTGGCGCTTCAGATCCACAGGCATCAGATCCGGACGGGCCGTCATCAGAAACCACACAATACGTCCGCGATGTTCTGTATTGCTCATAAATGCGGCAATCTGCGAAAACACCCTGCTCGACACACCGCTGTCTCCCGACGATTGCCGGTCGCCCAGGTAGGCATCCGCCTCATCTATCATTACCGCTACGGGCGACATTGCCCTGAGGAGACTCAATATTTTTTCAAGATTTCCTTCCGTGACGCCTTGCCACTGGCTTCGGAAATTTTTTAGTTTCACCATCGGGATTCCAACTTCTCCGGCAAAGCTTGTAACCAGGAATGTTTTACCCGTTCCCACCGGGCCGCAAACCAGATACCCCATCGGGATGACGTCGCGCCGGCCCGATTTGAGTGCATCTGCAGCAAGACGAAGATGTTTTTTTACCTCTGTATGACCAGCAACCTGATCGAGCGTATTTGTGGCAGGCACAAATTCCAGCAGTCCGTACGCCTCCTCCTCAATCATCCGTTTTTTGAT
>CAZXYQ010000115.1:0-8959 GCA_964644975.1 uncultured Rhodohalobacter sp. | reverse complement strand
GGAGACTATCCCCCTAAATCACCTTTTTTCACTGCAGGTATCCCTGTGGGGAAGGGGGGCTTTTACGCTCATGATTTAGCAATCGAACACAGTTTCTTAGGGTATTGAGTAAACTGATGATGCAGCTTTCAGTAAGAAGTTTTGTAAGGAATCTTTATGTTGTAGCGGCCAGCTGTGCGAACAGTTCTTCATTGCTTTCGGTTCTCTCAATCACTTTAAGGAGCATCTGCATAGACTCTTTGGGTGATTTTTTCAGTAGAAATCGGCGCACCATGTTTCTCTCTTCTATGGAATCGGTGATGAATTTATCCTCATTTCGTGTTCCCGAAGCCGCAATGTTAATGGCCGGATAGATTCGGTCGTTAGCCAGGTCTCTGTCAAGAACCAGTTCCAGGTTACCGGTTCCCTTAAATTCTTCAAAAATAAGATCGTCCATCCGGGAGTTGGTTTCTACGAGACAGGTCGCAATGATCGTAAGTGATCCGCCCCCTTCAATTTTCCGTGCCGAGCCGAAAATCTTCTTCGGGATTTCGAGTGCACGTATATCAAGTCCGCCGGAGAGTGTTCTGCCGCTGTTGGTTTGTGCTGCGTTGTAGGCCCGGCCAAGTCGCGTTAACGAGTCGATGAGTAAAACTGCGTGTTGTCCGCACTCCGCTTTTCGCTTCACATAACCCAGGGCCATTTCTGAAATGCGAACGTGGCTTTCTGTAGGTTTGTCGTTTGACGAGGCAAAGACTTCAGCGTTGGTAGAGCGGATGAAGTCTGTAACCTCTTCGGGGCGTTCATCCACAAGCAAAATTGCCGTACTGATGTCGGGGTAATTTTCGGTTACGCTTCGCGCAATTTTCTTCAGTATAACTGTTTTACCTGTGCGCGGTGGTGCTACGATCAGGGCTCTCTGGCCACGGCCAACTGGCGATATTAAGTCCATAACCCTTAGTTCGTGATCGTCAGGGTTGTGCCCCAGCTTGATTTGCTGGTTTGGCATAATTGGGGTTTGAAGCTCGAAACGGTTTGTTTTTTGCCAGAACTCAGGTGGATTACCATTAATTTTCTCAATGGAGTGCACGTGCCTGTTGCCGCTTTGGTCTTCTTCAAATTCCCCCTCCATTATCAGGCCAGATCGAAGGTCGTGATATTTCACCTCGTCTGGTTTCATAAAAGGATCGTTATTGCTGTAAGAGAATTCGTAATCCAGTTTTCTTATAAATCCATACCCTTTTTGGTTGATCTCGAGTATACCGCTGTAACGGCCGCCAATCCGGGTCTTTTGATTTTGATGAAACTTGGGAACGAATACGTTGCCGTTATTCCCTTTTTTAATGTTCTTTTTGTAGTTCCGTCCTTTGCCTTTTTTTGAACGTGCCATACACTAATTTAGATATTGATTAATTGTCGCTTCAGGCAGCCAGATTCCAATAGTTGGATGTAGCCGGTAAAAAAATAGATGTGAGAAGCCTTTGAAGAAATGTGAAGTGGTTTTGTTACCACTTCACATAATATAGAAAGGAATTGAGGAGAATAAAAATTATCGGACTCTTGTTGTTTCGTTTATCCACGAATAGCACTCATGCTGAGAGCCATCAATTCTTAGCTCATCGCCGGTTTCCCAACTGCGGAAAAACTTATCCTGGGTGCTTGGTGCCACGGGTTCATATGTTTGGTACTGGCTTCGCACTGTGCCTGCCACAGATGAATCTGCTTCACGTGCTTTGTCAAGATAATCCATAACCAGCCAATAAACTCGCCTGTCGTCCCGGTCCATTGCTCTGTCACTCGTACATCGCGAGATTGTAGAGGCATAAATAGATGCAATTCTCAAATAGGGCTGCCCCCAGTTGGGGTCGAGTGTGGTTGCCTGCCTTGCAAACTGCCTTGCTGACGGAAAATTATTCATGTTCTGGTATGACTCAGCTATTTCAAGAGTGATATTACGCCTGGATGTGTTATCGGGTGCTTTATCGAGGGCTTCTTTCAGATAACGATTTGCAACTTCGTACTGAGCGTCAGCCTTAGCGTAATCTGCGAGTTTTCGTATGTTTGCAAAATTAGGATTTACGTTATAAAGGCGTTCTGCTGTTTCAATTGCCTTTTCGCGCATGCCTTCTGCTTCATAAATGGACGCAAGTTCATTTAATAGTTGTTCATCGTTTGGAGAGTCGGCAAGCTGCTCTTCGAGAAATTCAATTCTCTCTTCCGGATCAGAAAAGATATCATTCCGGGCCTCGCTGATCGCTTCCTGAACATCAGCACCGCCAATGGGTTCAATAATATCGATCATGTTCAGTGCGCGCTGCCTGTCTCCGCTGCTTACATAATTACTTAGGAGTAGCCGTACATAGTACCCGTCGGAAGCTTCTGTAATCCGCCCGGGGTTGTTTTCAAATAACTCTTCGTAAATTTCACGTGCGCGGTCCATGCCGCCGTCAATATTGCTTGAATGGCGCTGGTAGAATTGACCCTTATTGAATTTCCATTCAAACTTATCAATCTCTTCATCTGAAAATGTTTCCAATGCGTCCTTAAATACGATTAGTGCAGAATCGAGGTAAGCTTCTTTAAGAGAAGGATCAGTCTGAATGTCTGCCTTTTCCGTATAAATTCTTCTCATACGGTTATACTGAGTGGGCAAGCTGAATCTGCCGAACCCTTCAATAGTTCTCGGCTTTTTCTCCATCATCCATCTTCCAAACTGCAGGGCCATATCGTAATCGCCCTGGGTGTAGTTATCATAAAAGATAGAGTATGCTGCGATTTCACTCATTCCATAAGGGGGCTCGCTTTGTGCTTGCGCCACTGATGAGAAACCCGCCACAAAAAGTAAAATTGCGATGTATCTTTTCATTGGTCTGTTGTCTTAGTTCTGATCCGTAAGCAGGACGTTTGATTTACTGGAAACGTTGTCTGAGGAACATAAATTCTGCAAGATTTAATGAGAGTTTAAATCCCCATATATTTTCTTTAACTAAATTTTCAGATTCTGTTCCCTGAATACCGTAATTAAAACTTAAATCAATGGATGAACGATTTCGTTGCGATGGTATCGTTAATCCCGCATGAAACATTACGGTTTCTATATCTTGATCTGAAATTGTTAAAAAGCCATTATCGTAAGTTGCACCAACACTGTATCGAAAATTAGAGAAGAACCCGCTCGCTTGCTGGTTCATGAAAGGCTGATATTGATACCCAACTCCAACCTTTGTTCTGTCTTTAAAATATCCTTGTTCGGTTAAATTGTAACTGAATTCTGCATCGTCCCAGTTTTGATACTGATACTCTGCAGCAAAGCTATGATAAGGATTCAAATAATACGTAAGCCCCGTGTTAATTTCCAATGGTAACTTTACAGATCCATCCCGGGTGCCTGATTCTTCGTTTAATTCAACGCGTCGCGGCACGTCATTTACCGTTCGGAATGTTTCGATAGATCGTTCTGCCGAAATACTGACCGGTAAATTTATCGTTGCGGCAAGATGAAGGCGGTCACTGTCGCCTAAGAGCTGACTAAAGCGCGTAGCAATACCGAAACGGTTCCCAAAACCTGCACCTGTAGTTTCTTCATCAATTACACTGGGCTGATTGGCCCGCTGAAATTGCTGTTGAGAAAATGAAGTTGAAATTTCATTGTTGATTGAGAGCAGATGTGCCGATGCGGCATATCCAATTTCAATACTGCTTGTAAGCCGGTAGCCCAAACCGAATTCAAACCGGTTTATTCCACCTGAGCCTATTGAGTTAGATATAAACTGAATGGGTGTATCATCACCAGTAAGCTGAAAGCTGCCCTGCTGAATTCGGGCAAAATCAGATCGCGTAGTCGGGTTAAAAGAGATAGATGCGCCGAGTGTATTCCTTAGAAGTGGAAACACGAACTGGAACTGCTCAAATGCAAACTGAGAGTTTCGTGCAGAAGAGAAATTGTCAGAAGCCTCGTAGTTAGTCATAGAGAGCGACAGCTGCGCCTGGGTAAGTTCAACACTTCCCCAGTGTGCAGGATTGGAGAGGCTGGGAGTAAACGGGTTAAATGTTGATACCCCTGATAAGCCCATACCGTTTGTGTGGGGAGAATTTTGATTGGCGGGTACGCCGAAGCCGATCCCGGAGTAAACAGAACCGGATCTCGATTTGTCAGGTTCAATTACCTGCGACATCACCAGCAAAGGTGTGAGAAACAAAAATGAAAATAGTGCAAAAACTTTGGAGTACATATCAGTTTTCGGGGTTGATAGTGGTGATAATTAACCGTGGCCGCTGATTTTCAGGAGCTTCTGTGCCCAAAAGAGTAGTTGAATAAAACAGACCGTTATTACTCTGATTTGTGAAATAGAGCGGCGTTAACTCAATATCGCCGAACATTGTATCGATAAAATAGTTGGATACATTGAGTTTAAACTGCTGCTGTTCTTCATTCAGCGATGCGAAATTGGCTGGTGATCGTGCAAAGAGTTCAGATGAGAGATCCAGGGGGTCTGAACGGAAAAAATGGTAGCGTACTAAATCAGTGCCGGGCCTTGTGAAACCGGGCGGTACCGTGTTTGAAGGCGTTGGATCTATATCAAAAATGATTTGGGCATTCACAATTTCTTTACCGCGAAATTCTTCGGGATCTATTCCCAGATCAACTTTAAGAATGTTTTCCATTGTATTGTGAAGTACAAAATTCCCATCACGCTCAGGAACATCGGTTCGTTCCATGGAAGTACCGAAGTCCAGCAGGGGGATATCGGCAATAAGTGAATCCTGCTCGTTGTGCATCAGGAATCTTGTAATTCTTGTACCGGCTGTATCGCTTGAGGCGGGCTCATGCCTCATAAAATCAATTTTTCGATTTTGGTTTGCGGGAACTACAGCAAGGCCGTGGAATTGAAATCTGTAGACAGAATCACGATCAGCAGCTTCACTATTGAAATATTTTCGGTACCTGTCCACCCAATCCTCATCAATAGCCACTTCAACAGAGGTTTCGTCCGTTACCTGGAACGAGCCAAGGCGCTGAGAATCAACATCAATTAAAATCGGATTGTTGTAGGTAATTTGCTGGCCTCTCCACCTTTCACTAATCTCATAGATTTCATACTCCGACACACTATTCTCTTCACCGTATTTCAAAGGGTTAAACTCAATCTGGAGTTTCAGAGTATAGTTTTGCTGCATTTCATCAACTCCAGTCGGGTTGATAGTCGGCTTCAAAAGTGATGAAGAGATTATTGTTCCATAAGCCGGATCGTCAACAATACCTACTGCACTGTTGCCCAGTCTTCCTGAAAAGCTATTCCCCTCCAAAACTTCAATGTTGTTGATGAAGTAGGTGTTGGTTTCAATCCTTTCCCCACCAGGGTTCAGGCCTTCACCCACCACTCCTTCATTGTCACATCCTGAAATTGATAGAAAGGTAATAAGAACCATAAAGGCAGAGATCCATGATCTGCTGCCTTTAATAGCCGATGAAATTAAGTTTCGGTAAGTGGTTGGCTCTGAATAATTAATCCTCGTCTCCGCCGATTGAGCGGTAGTATTCTGCGAATTTATCTGATACATCTTCGGGCGAGCCCTGAATTTTTGTTGGGTTAATATTTAATTCTTTAAACAGATCGTCGAATTGATCTTTGAGATGATTACCTGTAACAACATGATCGCTGTGCTTCACACCCAGTTTCAAGAGATCCACTTTACCATTATCGGTAAGGCTGTCAATGTCTACGCTATCGGGAAGCCCAAGCAGCTTAAGAATATTGTTATTTTCGAAATGGCCTTTATTTTCCGGGTGGTGTAAGTTATATACAACACTTGTATTCTTAAAAATCTTCTCATCTTTATACTTCGTTTTTACAAGCAGCGGAATCAGTCCTGCCGGCCAGTCGTGGCAGTGAATGATATCCGGTTCCCATCCGAGACTAATAACAGTTTCAAGCACACCTTTATTGTAGAAGGCGAGTCTCTCATCGTTATCCTCATAAAAATCACCTGTTTTGGGATGGTCGAACATCGCCTTTCGCTTGAAGTACTTGTCATTGTCGAGGAAATAGACCTGAAGTTTGGCGTTGGGAATACTGGCTACTTTTATTTTCATCGTATCAATTTCGCCACCCACTTCAACTTCAATGCCTGAAAGCCGAATCACCTCATGCAGACGGTTTCTGCGATCGTTTATGGAGCCGAATTTTGGAAGTAAAATACGAATTTCGAACCCTTTATCCTGCAAGGAAGCCGGCAGGAACCTCAGCAGATCCGCTGTGTAGGTCATTCGTGCAAATGGTGCTATTTCAGTAGCTGCATATAGTATTTTCATAGTAAAGTGATTCGGTTATTAGTAATTCTCCTGAGAACGGTTAGATGGATCACTCTCAAGTATATTTTGATTGGGATCATTTTGCAATGAGTAAAAGTCAGTCAGTGTGTCGCTGCGCAGCCCAAGGCGGAGTGTTTCAACAGGAATAATCTCTTCAGGCTTAATATTTCCAAGATTAACGTTTGAACCATACTTCTTTATGAACCAGATCTGCTGGTGTTTTTTTGGTGCCTCAAAAATCAGCGACTCATGGGGAATTTGATCTGTAACCTCTTCAATTAGTCCTGAACGTATTTCGCCATTGGGCCGAAAAATTCCAACATTTCCGCTTTCCCTGGCTTCACAAATTACTTTCCAGGCACCTGCTTCAAGCTCATTTGTAATCATATTCACCCATTTGTAGGGTGGGATAATATCGTTGGGGTTTTTACTTCCAACTTCCGAGAGTACTTTAAAATGTTTGGTCAGATCTTGGATGATCTCAAGCTTTTTATGCTCTGACAGGCGAATGGTGCCGTTAGAAACCTCAACCAACTTAATATCGTTGAGGCGCAAAAACTCAACATAATTATCCAGCTCATCTCTGATAAGATACGCTTCAAACAGTGTGCCACCGAAATAGACGGGAATATCATATTCGCGATATACACGGAGTTTCTCTTTAAGATGGCCTGTAACATACGACGTTCCCCAGCCGAGTTTTACAATATCAACGTGCTGAGATGCAACACTGCAAAAATCTTCAGCCTGGCGGACGCTGAATCCGGAATCTAAAGCCATTGTAATTCCGGTGTTACGTGGTTTTCCGGTACGCTTCGGAAGATTGCTAAGGTGAAAGGGCATTCAGCTTATTATAGTTTTTGAATAATTTATTAAGATACAAAACCATGCTTTTGAATAAAAGTGCCGATCACAGTAAGGATTATTCAACTATTCCGGTGATCGGTTGGACAGTTGTACCAGGTTTCTGATCCGTTCTGAATCTACATTATCGAGCATGCCGGGGGTGTAACGCCACATCCAGTTGCCGCCCACAGTGCCGGGTATATTCATTCTGTGAGATGATCCAAGGTTCATAAAATCCTGCAGAGGGAAAATTGCCTGATCAGCTACCGAGAGCATTCCCAGCCTGATGAGTTCCCATTGAATTTCCGTGCCGTTGCTTCGTGTGTACTCTCTTACACGGTGCTTTTCTACTTCCGGCGCCTGCAGGTACCAGCCGATGGTTGTATCATTATCGTGTGTTCCGGTGTATGTGACGCAATTTTGAGGATAGTTGTGTGGCAAAAAGCTGTTTGAAGAATCACCATCGAAGGCGAACTGCAATATTTTCATTCCGGGAAAATCGAACATGTCGCGCAGTTCTTCAACGGTGGGCGTCATCACGCCAAGATCTTCAGCAATAATCGGCAAATCCCCCAGCTTCTTTTTAATGGTTTTGAACAGTTCGATGCCGGGCGCTTTTACCCACTGCCCTTTTATGGCTGTTTTTTCTTTAGCGGATACCTCCCAGTATTCATCAAAACCGCGAAAATGGTCTACACGTATTGCATCATAAAGTTCGAACATCTGCTTAAAGCGCTCAATCCACCAGGAGAAATTGTCTTTTTTTAGCGTGTCCCACCTGTAGAGCGGGTTGCCCCAGAGCTGACCGGTCTCACTGAAATAGTCTGGCGGTACGCCGGCAACGAGTTTTCGGTTTCCCTGCTTATCAACCTCAAAGTATTTCGGATGGCTCCATACGTCAGAGCTGTTATGATCTACAAATATCGGGATGTCGCCGATCACCCGAATGCCTTTCTCGTTGGCATACGACTTTAATGCATACCACTGTTCAAAAAACTCAAACTGAAGCCAGGTATGGAGTTCAATCTCCTCGGAATACTCTTTACTGGCTTTTTTCATGGCTGATGGTTTTCGCTGAGCCAGATCTTTGTCCCAATTGTTCCAGGGAGTGCGGTTATTGGAAATAGAGCAGGCCATGAAAATGGTGTAGTCCTCAAGCCAGTAGGCGTTATTTTTTTTAAACGCTTCCATCTTCTTTTTGTCCGCTTCGGAAATAGTTTCACTAAATCGCTCAAAGGCTCTCTTTAGCAGGTCATTTTTGTTGGCATAAGAAGATTCATAATCTGCCGTATCGGAAACCGGTAGCACAGCGCCGGATAGCTCATCAGCAGTAAGCAGCCCTTTTTCTCCAAGCAGATCGAGGCTGATAAGATACGAATTGCCGGCAAATGCTGAGTAGCTTGCGTACGGAGAATTCCCATACCCCGTTGGCCCGAGCGGCAACACCTGCCAGATCGTTTGGTTTGTTGACTCTAAAAAATCGATGAATCTGTACGCTTCCCGCCCAAGATCGCCCATACCGTATTTTGAAGGAAAAGAGGTTGGGTGGACCAGCGTGCCGCTTGATCGTGGAAATCTCATGTATGTTACGTCGTTTTATTCTGGTTTTAATATGATGCCTGCGAGCGGAGGTACCTGGATAGAAATATGTGCAGGCTGGCTGTGCCATGCGCCTTCTTCAGCTTTGATTATTCCCGGGCCTGTATTGCTTCCTCCGTAGTATTCCGAGTCGCTGTTGAAAAGTACAGAATAATTTCCGGGTTTAGGTACACCAAATTTATAAGAATTGTGTACGGATGGGGTAAAGTTTAAAATAAAAAC
>CAZXYQ010000114.1:4828-8977 GCA_964644975.1 uncultured Rhodohalobacter sp. | reverse complement strand
TGTTTACACCATATCCGGTTTTATTTATGTGGATGAAAACGGTAATGAGATAAAAGATGCGGGTGAAGGAGGCATTGGAAACGTAACTGTACATATAGCTAAAAACAACAATACCCTGGCAAATAAAAAGACTTCTGCTAATGGATCATTCTCTTTCGATGTATATACAGGAAATATTCAAACAGAGTATGTACTGGAGGTTAGCGAATTAAGTAATAGTTTTCTTTTTGATAATTTCAGCCCCACAACGAATCCTCCTGAGCGGAAAGTTACCATAAAAAATGACGACAAAAGCGACAGAAATTTAGGCTTCCAGGCTCAAACAGGAAAAATCATTGACGATTTTGAAAAAGAAATAATCAAATTACAAACAGAAAAACCCAGGTTCTGGGCAGATGAATTTAAATTTGCAGATAAAGGCAGAAGAACAGTTTTCACAAAAACACAACTAATCGGTTTCCTGCAAAAGATAGACGATGTCTATCTGGATCTGTATGATTTTAAGTTTGGAAGTGAGAATAATAATAGAATTAAAAAGGCACAGGATATTCTTACTGTTAGAGGAAATAGTACAGAAATTGAACAATTTCGGGCAGAACTGCTTGCAGCCATGCTCAATGTTGCGAGCGACAATGGTGCTGTTGACGATGATGGTAAACCTTTAGTCGAATTCAATGATTTAATTATTAAAACCGGTATTGCTGCCCTCATTTCATTGGAAACTGCAGCAAACAGTACACTAATGATGAAAAGCACCACTGAAGTAATCTCAACAGATTCGATTACATCATTGAGTTTGTCCGGAGATCTTATTACATCATTCAATGGCGGTGGTGGAGGTATAGGAGATCAGTAAAAGCAGAAACGCCGGCAACTGGGAAGTAATGAATCATTTATGAAACAGATCCTGCTATCCATTGTTGCTTTCATGTTATTTTTCCCTTGTGTATCGGGAGGCCAGGTCCTCCCGTTTACACATTATACGCCGGATAATGAAGTGAACCCACTGCCCTCTGCAGAAGTTCACAAGGTATATCAGGACAGTCAGGGATTCATGTGGTTTGTGGTCTACACTTCCGGCCTCATTCGCTATGACGGCGTCAACTTGCAAATCCATGGCCTGGAACACGGACTCACCGACCTGACAGTTTGGGATATGATTGAAAGCCCGGACGGACGGCTTTGGGTAAGTTCCAATGCAGGTATAGTCGTCTCCGAACGTCCGATTCAGGACTATGACATCGGTGATAATGTTCGGTTTACACGGCAGCTGCAGGGAACCGAGCTGATTAATGTGGCCGTAAATCACAACCGGATGGCGGCAGACAGAGACGGCAACATATGGGTGGGTACGGAAAGCCTGGGCCTTGTGCGTTACAGGTTTACCGATCAGGAAGCATTGGAATCCGACACACTCTCCACGGCTAAAGGCGGTCACGGAGATGAGCGTGCCGTCAGGTCGCTTATTGCAAGAAAGGATGGATCCGTATGGGTGGGACTGAGGGAAGGTGAAATGTTAAAAATCGAACAACATTCGATTACCCATACTTATCAAACAAGCACACAAAGAAACATCAATACCCTCTATGAGAGCCCGAATGGAACGCTTTGGGGAGGAGAGCAGGATGGAAGCGTCTGGCGGCTGGATGAATCCGGCAGCAACCCTGAATTCGTCTATATTCCTACCGATCTTACCGGCAATATTTCTGAAATTACCACCGATTCGGACGGCAGGCTCTGGATTTCAAGTGAAGGATCGGGCATTCAGGTCATCAACCCTGCCGGTGGTGAACAGTATGCAGTTTACAGCCGCGCCAACGGACTTCTTGCCAATACTGTCTTCAATGTCTTTGAAGACCGGGAAAACAACATTTGGATTGCACAGTCAGGCGGTGTTTCAAAACTCAGATATAATTATCAAGCATTTCGAAATCTTACGGCCTCATCGCTGGCAGGCGAAATACCGATTCTTCCCTCACCTTCTGTAAACAGCGTTTTACCTGGCTCAGGCCAGTTTTCACCCTGCAGTATCTGGGCCGGCACAATAGAAGGAGGAATTACCTGTATTAATGAAGATTTTGAATCAGAATCCATTCAAATGGAAGACGGCCTGTTGAGCAACTGGGTGAACGGTCTGGCATACGATGCGGCAGGCAGATTATGGGTCGGAACTCCACGGGGCATTCACAGCTTGTCCTTTGCCGGCACGCAGCCACTCGGCGAGGCGACAGTCAGCAGGGAGATCTCTGTTTTCGGACAACGGGCACTGTTGTCAACCTATCCCTCGAGCGGGAAGGCGGCTGTGGAACAACTGATGATCCGCGAGCATCCGGACAGCGGCTCCGAAATCGAAAGCCTCTGGTTTTCAGGATATCAGGCGGTCGTTACGATGGTCAATGACAGGCTCTATTCGCTTGACAGTTCCACGGGCCTTCCGGTAACGATTTTCCATACCGTTGCCTTTGATGGCGACGGGCATCTGTGGGTCGGCTCCAGAGATCAGGGCGTTTATCGCAGCATTGAACCTTTTACTCTTGAGACGTTGAATAGAATTAATAACCGGGATCAGGCGGATCCGCTTTTTGAGCCCTGGTGGTCGACCGAAAGCGGCGCGCCTACCAATCAGATCGAAAACCTGGACTGGATATCCGGATCAATGTGGGTGGGGATGCAGGACGGCCTGGCGGTGCTCGAGGGTAGTACGACCCGGATCAAACACCTAATCACAACCGACGACGGGCTTCTGGCCAACAATGCCATCAGCTTTGACATTTCCCCTGTCAGTGGGATGTTATGGGTGGGCACCAATCAGGGGCTGGCAGAAATTGACCCCGAATCCCTCGCGGTATTGCGAACCGTAACCCGGTTCGACGGTCTGGTGGATAATGAAGTCTGGTATTACGGCTCCGTACGATTTAATCCTGAGGGAATTCTTTATTTCGGAACGGCAAGGGGACTCTCCCTATACAACCCGGAGGCCGACAGGCTCAACGAGGTGCCGCCCAAGCTTAAACTGAGAAATTTTATATCCAGACACATAGAGGGAGAGCGCAATGAGTTTATCTTCGAATATGCGGCGCTGAGTTTCGGCAACGAACGCCAGGTTCGCTATCAAACACGTCTGCTCGGGTTTCACGACGAATGGTCGGAGTTAAAATCCGATACCCGGGCCAACTTCACAAACCTGTCCGCATTTTTTCTGCCAAAACTTTACACTTTTGAAGTACGTGCTATAAATGAAAGCGGAGTTGCCTCATTAGTCCCGATATCGTTTGAGTTTTCTGTAGATCCTCCTCCAATTTTAAGCTGGTGGGCTTTTCTGATCTACTTCGTCATACTTGCCTCTGGAATTTATGGGATCGACAGGTTTCAGCGAGCCAGATTACTCAAACGAGAACGTGAAGCCGCCTATCTGCGTGAAACGGAGCTGAAAGCCGAAACCGCGGAAGCACAGGCAAAAGCCCTTCAGGCCGAAAACGACCTGAAAGCGGCTGAACTTGAAAAAGCACGTGAACTCGAAAAAGCCTATCACGAACTTAAATCAACACAGAATCGGCTTATCCAGGCCGAAAAAATGGCCTCACTCGGAAGGCTTTCAACAGGTATTGCACACGAAATAAAGAACCCTCTCAACTTTATCAATAATTTTGCTGAAGTCTCAAAAGAACTTGTGGAAGAGTTAAGGTCGGCAATTGAAAATAATGATCAGGAAGAGGTAGAATACATCATGGAGAATCTCTCATTTAATACCATAAAAATAGAAGAACACGGGAAACGCGCCGACTCTATTGTACGATCCATGATGCAGCATTCCCGTGGCGGAAAGGGCGAATTTGAAGCTGTTAATCTGAATCAGCTGATTAATGAGTATGCAGACCTGGCATATCATGGCAAGAAGTCTCAAAACAAAAACCTCGATGTAGCCTTAAATATCCGGCTGGATTCTTCCGTAAAAGAGATTGAAATTATACCCCAAAAGATAGGTCAGGTTCTGCAAAATATAATTGAAAACGCCATCGACTCCATGTGGGACCATAAAAAGAAAGTTAACGGAGATTACCGTCCGGAACTTGAAATTACCAGCCGGCACACAAATGGATATGTTGAAATCAGGATATCAGACAACGGGCCGGGAATTCCTGATCATAT
>CAZXYQ010000114.1:0-4728 GCA_964644975.1 uncultured Rhodohalobacter sp. | reverse complement strand
GAGTACGTGAAGCTGGAAGCGGATCTGCTATCGAACAGATCTGAAAATGAAGAAGAAAAACTTAAAAGAACGATCCTGATTTACAGCCAATCTCACACTCTACTGCAAGAGATTTCGAATAGTTTAGAATCTGCCCTTGGGCCGGAAGTTGAGGTGCTTAGTACGTTTGACAAGAAAGCGGCCATCTTCTTTCTTGAAAGTGGCGAATAAAAATCCAATCTCCTTATCTGGCCGGCTACATGTTTCGCATCATAGTCAGCTGCCATAAATCGGAATTATCCAATTTTAGCAATGGCTGAATAGCAAGCTTTCCAGTTTTACCGATCTGTTTATCGAGATAATTCAGTTCAGTGAGTTGTTCGTCAATTTCGGGGTCCGGTTTTGGGGAAAAGCCATTTTCTTTCAAGATCAATATGCCTTTGGCCTTGATGGATAACTCCAGGTAAATTCTCAGATAACAGATGATATCTCCCGTAACTTCCGGTGAAAATTTTTCCTGGATTTTATTCAGATAGTCACCCAGTTTTGATTGAGATATATTACCTGTCATCAAAATTTGAAGAATCTCCATATCTGAATCCAGTCCCGTTCCAAGCCAGTTCCGCGTACTCTGTTCGCTATGTTTAAAAATCATGATGAACAGGGGGGGGAGAACCAATAGGATAATTAATGCTGATGTAATAGGCGGAAATATGAACAAATTAAACAGTGAGTGAAGCATGATTGCTGCCAACAGTCCGGGAAGTATTGCAAAAAAAACCGGCCACTTTTTTCGATCGAATATACTCTTGCTGATGACAGCTGCAATTGCAGTAGTACCTCCGTGCATAATTGCTGTTCCGAAGCCCCGTACAAACCACGTTAAAAGACCGGCTTCTGTAAGGGAATTCATATAATAGAGATTCTCCATAATGGCAAAACCCGCACCAACAGCAAATCCAAAAATTGCGGCATCTACCATAAATCCTACTTTTCGGGCGCTAATTAAATACCCAATCAGCAGGATTTTCAGCAACTCTTCGCTTACCGGAGCCACAAATTGCGAAAAGGAAGCCGGACTGAGATCAAGCCAGCTGAGCAGGAATACATTTACATATATTGCAAGAATAGCCACTGCAATTCCGGTTCCTATCGCAGCTATAATCAGCCACTTTCTCACCAGCTTAAAACTATCAATCATCCAAAGGAAGATCAGAAACAGAATAATCGGAACGAATGCGATTGTGATTTCAGCTGCAATTAGCATCTAAGTGTTTACGGGTTGATTGTTACCGGAGTAGATAAATAATTCCATGCCAATTTGGTTGAAATATATTTTCAATCATAGTCTTTGAAATATGGTCGCGCTCAAAAGCAGTTATCTCATAAGGCGCAGAGAAATCATAAATTCATCCCCCCTGTGACCGGTTATGTCGTTCCAGGCAGATGCATATCCGAATGATAGTGTTGATTCCAATATAGAGAAAACAACCAGCCTCACATCGAGCTGTGCTCCTGCATTATAATATCTTTGAAGATGCTGATCGCTATCGATATTGGTGGTAAGACCAGATGCGAACAGGTTTAGCTGCATCCAGTTAGCGTAAAGATTCATCATTCCGGCTCTTCTGAAACGCACAGGAGGCAGTGCCCACTCAACCATCAATTTACCAAAGTTTGTACCGCCTGCCTCATTCAAATCGAGGCCCGGAAATGCATAATACCTGCGATATCTGCGGCTTGGCTGGTAATCGATCCAGTTATTGCCAAATCCGCCAAAATAGAAATTGCCGAGTGGCTCGCGGCGGGGAGAAAATGAGATGCCTGCAGAGGTGCTCATCCACAGGGATGAGTGCCTCCAGGGCAATGCAATTCCGTAATCGAGATTTTGGTTTACCCTTGGGAAAAGTGTTCCCTCTACATAATTATTAGAGCTCATCAGTTCCCATCGCACTCCTTTTTCATAATCAACCGCTCCCAGCGAGGCCAGCATAGACTGGTAGGTGAGCCGTCCCGAGAAAGAGACAAATTCAGAAAAGGAGGTAATAATGTTCTGAAATTCGGGCAGCCGCTCCATGCCGCCAAAATATGCTGAGGTTAAATTCAGATTCAACGACCTGTTAATGTCCTTGTAAAGCTCTTCATTGAATCCTATCCCTATAGAATATCCTTTCCGGCTGCGTTTTGTGGGACCAAACAGGTCATAAAAATCTGCACCATTATAGTTTCCAAAGAAATTCCAATTTGAATATTCATAAAGGAATGAGGCATGAAACTTTTCATCATTCGGCAAACTGGTGTGAGGAGAATATGAAATATTTACTCCCAAATTATGAGTTCGCAGCGGGTCAGTAAAGTTAAATCTAAAACCTCCCGCAACATGATCTTTATAACCCTGCACAATAGGATATGCAGAAGTCAAAGAGAGGTTTCTGAAACCTGAGTAATCTGTTCGACGCGTAATTAGCGTATCAACATCCATTGTTCGCTGGTTTGGGGCAGGGAGCATCCAGTCAATGACCTCGGGATTGTTTTCGACAATTTCCTGCCCCAGAAAACGGATGGCGCTTACTCTTTGTACCGGTTCATTTGCCAACTTTACTGGTAAAAATCCGGTACCATTGTATTCAAAAGCAAGCAGTGAATCAGCCTGAACCGGAACAGGTCTGAAAAACCCGGTTTCAGCGTTCGTTAACCAGCGCATCTCATCGTTTTCAATGTCATATCGCACAATATTAGAAACTCCGCTGTAGTACGTGGATCCAAAGAGAAATTTTCCGTCACCGGAAAACGTAAACGTTGCCGGTGAACTTACATCAAAATCGAAGATCTCATTTGGCTGGAACTGTCCTGCCATTAGCGAATCTGTGCTGAACATTACCAGTCGCTGTCTGCCACTTACATCCCCGATTGCTACACTCAACCACTTGCCATCCGGTGAAATATCAATATCAAAAACATCCTCGCCATAAGGCATGGAGTGAATCCGGTTCCATTCGGTATAAGGCGGCGGGATTCTCACAATAGAGGCGATTCCGTTCATGTGGCGTACACCCCACAAAGAATTATCAGCCCGGTTGAACGCCAGATCGCCCGTTCTTGCATCCTTAATCAACAATTTTGATCTCCGTGTTTCAACGTTCACAGAGTAAATGTCCCGCCACCCATTATTATCGTTTGTGTAGAAAAGGGTTGAGCTATCAGGGTCATAAGCCAGCGAGCTTACAAAGTAGAGCGCTGAACCCCGGATATCTGTAATTCTGTCCATTCTGCCTGTATGCGGATTGAGCGCTGCTATATGAGGGATTGTACCCGGATAATCCACGGCAACAAAAACACGATCATTTTCTTTATCATAAATAGATCTTGAAACCCCCCCCAATGGCCGGTCCGACAACGGATTGCTTATTGTTACCGGATTGCGCCGGATTCTCTGCAAATTTTCATTTTGCCAGTTTCTTTCCCACTCAATCCAATCGCTCCATTCAACATCAAGAGATCGTCCGTAAACATGTTTAAATTGGTTGGCATAAAACCGCTTACTGCCGTTTGTTCGGGTGGTCCATTCCAGCAGTGATTCAGGACCATACTGGAGCGACAGGTACGACATAAACCGGGTTCCATACATATAGGAGTTGGCTCCAACCTGGAAATCGACCGTGGTACCTTCCGACTCAAGCCCAATTGCATCATAAATGTAAGCGTCATCGCGCACCATGGTGCGAAACATCATTTCATCATAAGCGCCCATCACCCTGCCAATACCCCCCGACATCCAGGTAGCCATATATTCAGCTATTCCTTCATGATACCATCTGGGAGAGAAAACCCGCGGAACTGTTAAATAACTGTAAAACATCGAGACTGGATCATTTTGATCAGCTCTCACTTTGCCCCTGAACAGAGAGCGATAAAAATTATCTCCCGATGATGCTTTATCCTGCATGATAATATGCACCAGCTCGTGATTCATTAAAACATTTATGCGTTCGTTTGCAGGGTTGGTTTCATATGCATAATTAAAGGGGGCAATTCCCATCAAAATAATGTTAGAAGGAACCGCAGTAGCCCCTCCATTGGCAAAATCTCCGAAATCTGCCATGATTACCGTTGTCGGTTCTTTAAGACTGTACTGAAATTTTTCCTGATGAAATCGAATCGAGTTGGTATAGCTGCGTATTGTATGGTTGATCAGGTACTCGTGGCCGAAGTTGTAGTAGACCAGTCGAAGGTCTTCAGTTTCAACTGACTTGTATTGCGCAATCGATGAATGGTGCAGGCCAAAGTGAAATATAAACACAACAACAAGAAAAGCGGTAAAACGTACGAAACTTATTCTCATAGTACCCCGGGGATTGTTTCCGAATTAAATTTATGCACAGCTAAAAACACAACAAGTCCAAAATATCAAAAGTTAGCGCCCCATATCGCAGGGACACTAACTTTCTACTTCTTCCTGTTTTACTTCACTAAGACTCTTTTTCTATCTCATATCAGGAGTTGCCAACATTCTGTTAAATTCCGGGCTGGCTAACAATCTGTTGAATTCGGGATTCGCCATCAGCCGATTAAACTCAGGGTTTGCGACCAATCTGTTGAATTCAGGGCTGGCCATCAACCTGTTAAATTCAGGGTTGGCTACTATTCTGTTGAACTCGGGGTTGGCAACTAGCCTGTTAAACTCAGGGCTGGCCATCAGTCTGTTGAATTCAGGATTCACCATCAACCGGTTAAACTCAGGATTGGCAA
>CAZXYQ010000113.1:0-9175 GCA_964644975.1 uncultured Rhodohalobacter sp. | reverse complement strand
ACGGGCCGGGGATTCCTGATGAGATTAAGGATAAAATCCTGCAGCCGTTTTTTACGACGAAGAAGGGGACTCAGGGAACGGGGCTGGGGCTGAGTATTACGAACGATATTGTAAAAGCGCACGGTGGAACGATGCACATCAGCTCGTCACATGAGGGTACTTGTTTTAAAATCCTGATTAATAAATAATTCTATGTCTATTTCTAATAATTCCGGCCCAATAAAGCGTTTTAAAACAGCATTCAACAGCCTTTGCAGCATTCCGTTTTGTGCACTGCTGTTTATTATGGTTTTATGCCTTAACCATGCGGCAACCGCTCAAACTCAGGATAACATTCGCTTTGAGCGATTCACCACTGAGCAGGGACTTTCAAATAACTTTGTGCGAGACATCACTCAAGACCATTTAGGTTACATCTGGGTGGCTACGCAATCCGGGGTAAGCCGCTATGACGGATATGACTTTTCGGTATACCGTAACGTTCCTGCAGACTTTACCACGCTTACCGATAATAATACAAACACTATTCACGCCGATTCATACGGCAAGCTTTGGGTTGGTACAAGCTCTGGACTAAACCTGTATAATCCTGTCGGGGATTTATTCGAGAGAATCTACCATGAACCCGGTAACGATTCTTCTTTGCCGGGTAATGTCGTAAATGAATTATTTGAATCAAAAAGCGGGGATTTATGGATAGGTACAGATAACGGACTTTCACTTTATGATCGTGATAAACACGTTTTTATCAACCAGTGGGAGGTAAACGGTGAAAATGTTGATCTGAGCGGTGTCGACGTTATTTCAATTGAAGAGGACGCATCAGGAAACTTCTGGATTGGTTCGGCCAACCGGGGGCTTTTAAAGTTCCATCCAGAGACTCTTGAAATCCGCTTTTTTGATCAGGATCCCATCCCGGGTGTATCTTTTCCCACGTCCACCATATCAAAAGTACTGGCAGATTCTTTTGGTAATATCTGGATCGGGTTTCTAATAACCGACATTCGCGGCATGGATTTCGATACTGGAATAGCAACCAATGGTTTAGGGAGGTTAAACCCTGAAACAAATACCTTCACACTATTTAAATATCATCCTGAAACCCAGCCCGGTTTATGGAGCAATGTGTCTGATATACACCAAACTCGTGATGGTACCTTATGGGTTACTAGTTTTATAACAAATACTTTTAGCGGTCTTCATCGTTTTGACAGGCAAACCGAAAAATTCCGAAGGTTTGCTCATGATTCTTCTGATCCTTCAAGTTTAACCTGGTCGTTTGCCACTTCTGTATTTGAGGATCTGTCTGGTAATTTGTGGGTAGGTACGTCCCGCGGTTTAAATAAAGCAGACCTTGGTAAATGGCAAATGGAAACGTTCCGATTCAGGCCAGACCAACCGGAAAGTTTTTTGAATAACATCTACGGTATTGAAGAAATTGAGAATGGCGTATTCTGGCTTGGATTAGATGGTCCCGGAATCATTGAGTGGAACCGGATTACGGGAGTAATTACTGGCTTTGGACAAGATAATCCGTTTTCTGATGATGCTGAATCAGACATCTCCCCAGGTAACACGTATCTCATTAAAAAGGATCATTCTGGAGAGGTATGGATTGGTTACGGCGGGCAGGGTCTTGCTCGGGTAAACCTACGTACAAAAAAGATTGTCAGATATTTTTCAAATTCTGATCGTTCAGGTGCACTAAGCGGTAATTATGTTACCGGTATTCTAGTTGATGAAACGAACACCGTTTGGATTGCTACCACCGATGGACTAAACAGATATAACCGGAATGACGATACCTTCACCGCCTGGACTGTTGAGAACAGTGAAATTGGCAGCAACTTCCTAAACACCATTTTTAAAGACAGCCGCGGCATCATCTGGCTTGGAACAAGAGAGAATTATTACGACCCAAAACCCACCCGTTCGGATGGCCTGATTAAATTTGATCCAGCAAGTGAAAATTTCACAACCTACAGACATGATCCTAATAATAGGAATAGCCTCAGTAACGATGCAGTTAATGCAATCGATGAAGATGAAAATGGCACCCTGTGGATTGCCACGAATAATGGACTCAACCGCTTAAATGTAAACGATGAAACCTTTGAACATTATCATGTGAAAGACGGGTTGCCGGACCCGATTGTGATCGGTTTGCTGTTTGATAATGAGGGAACTATTTGGCTGAGCACGTTAAACGGATTGTCCCGCTTTAATCCTGCAACAAACACGTTTCGCAACTATGGCAAGAGCGACGGGGTGCAGGCAAACCGCTTCAATGACTACTCCTATTATAAGACCCGCGATGGGGAACTCATATTCGGCGGGGTTGCCGGCGTAAATTTTTTTAATCCTTCCGAAATCTTTGAAAATTCGACAGAGCCGGTTGTTCACCTGACCAATTTCCTGGTGAATAACAGCCCGTTTGCTTTGAATGAGCCTTTGCAGGAATTCGCGGAAACAGAACTTGGATGGAGTGAAAATTCAATTGGGTTTGAGTTCACCGCCATCAATTTCCGGTCTCCGGAATTTACAGAATATGAGTATAAACTGGATGGATATGACGACGAGTGGATACCATCCGGCACCCGCCGTTTTGTGAACTACACGAACCTACCCTCGGGTAATTATATGTTTCAAGTACGCGCAATTAATGCGGAAGGCATCATAAGCCCGGTCAACGCCACCATGGTAGTTCGAATACATCCACCCTTTTGGCGAACCTGGTGGGCGTATGGGTTTTATTTGATTCTATTTATTGTCGGAATTATGACTGTTGATCGGTACCAAAGAAAGCGAATCATCCAGAAAGAAAGAGAAGAAGCGCGGGAAAAAGAGCTGGCACAGGCAAAAGAAATTGAAAAAGCATACCAAAATCTTGAAAAAGCACATTCAAATCTAAAAGCCGCCCAATCACAGCTCGTGCAACAGGAAAAACTCGCTTCCCTTGGACAGCTCACCGCCGGTATCGCCCACGAAATCAAGAATCCGCTCAATTTCGTGAATAATTTTTCGGAGGTGAGTTTGGAGCTTGTGGATGAGGCACGGGAGGAGGTGCGACGGGAGACAGAAGACCGAAGACCGGGGAGTGAAAAGTCAAAAGTGATTCGAAACGAAGTGGAGAACCGCGAAGCGAAAAGTGAAAAGTCCCCTTCCCCCGAAGGGATCCCTATGGGGGAAGGCGGCGCCGAAGCGATAGCGGAGGTGGGGGATGTTACGATCTCCGCAAACGACGAAACCACCTCCCTCCTCCTCGAAATCCTCGACGATATCGAAGCCAATCTCTCCAAAATCCACGAGCACGGCTCGCGGGCCGACGGCATCGTAAAATCGATGCTGCAACACAGCCGCGGTGGGGATGGCAAGATGGAGCCAACGCCTCTCAATCCGATCATCAAAGAATATGTGAACCTGGCCTTCCACGGGATGCGGGCAAGCAAAGAACCGATTAATGTTGATATTGATTTACAGCCGGATAAATCTATCGGCGAAGTACCACTGGTTGCCGAGGATTTCTCGAGGGTGATTTTGAATCTGTGCAATAATGCATTTGACGCGATGCGTTCGCTTGGCGATGAGCGCTCTGCGCATGGCGAAAGTTACACCCCGAAGCTAACAGTGACCACCAAATCTGAAAACGGCCAAATACTAATCGAAGTGCAGGACAACGGGCCGGGGATTCCCGACGACATTAAAGACAAAATCCTGCAGCCGTTTTTTACGACCAAAAAGGGCACGCAGGGTACGGGGTTGGGGCTAAGTATCACCAATGACATTGTGAAAGCTCATGGGGGTAGCTTGGATGTTCATACAAAGCCGGGACAAACGGTTTTTACAATCAAGCTAAATGGGTAAGAAATGCTAAGATTCTTCCGCACCATCCGCAAAAAACTGATCGAAGAAGACAATGTCCGCAAGTATCTGCTCTACGCCATTGGCGAAATTCTGCTGGTAGTTATCGGAATACTCATTGCACTGCAGGTGAATGATTGGAATGAAAACAGAAAAGAAAAACAGCTCGAAAAAGTCTACATAAGTAAACTCATAGAAGATATGGAAGCAGATATCTCAACGTTTGAGAATCACAAAAGAAATGTGGAACTGAATGTAGCATTTGGTAAGTATATTCTGGCCGTGACCAATGAAAATGAACCTATCACAAACAATCAGGAATTTGTATACAAGTTGCAATCAATAGGAAGGATTAACTTTCCCCTAAGGTCAAATAATACGTTTTTGGATCTTCAAAATACAGGGAATTTAAAGCTTTTTGACAGCGATTCTTTACTGAATGCCTTACGTGCCTATTACATTCCTGATAATGATTTTTGGAAGCAAAATTACGTTCAGAGAACAACCGAAGGCTTATTGCCAATTGTAACGGATGCACTTCCGTTTAATATTCAGGAACAAATCTTGGGGCTAGAAATCCAGCTTATCACAGAGGATGGCTTATTCGATCACGTAAAAGCGGAAATGGAAGTGACGGATGAAGAGCTGGAATACATACTCGGTAAAATTAATTTGAATGAAGAATTTCAATTTCATTTAAAGAATGCTACGAGAGCGCATATGCTGCAAATCCGTTATAATACTAATGTCATTAACAGCGCTAAAAGAATAATCCGCTCACTAAAACAGTCACAAGTCGATGATTAAATTTTTCCGCCATATCCGCCAACGATTACTCTCCGAGAATAAGTTCTCAAAATATCTACTGTATGCTGTTGGTGAAATTTTACTTGTCATTATTGGAATTTTGATTGCGCTTCAGGTTAATAATTGGAATGAAGAGCGGAAAGCAGATTTGTCAATAAACAATACGTTAATCGAGCTAAAGGACTCCTTTTTGAAAGACAGTACACTTTTTGCAGCGAGTATTCTGAGAATGGAAAATGATCTGAAAATTCAAAAAGAAGTAGTCCAACTATTGTCGCAGGAGAAAGTTTTGGATAGCAGTATTAATGATAAACTAGGAAAATGTATGATCATCAGAAGGGTGATAATAGCACAAAATGGATTTGAAAAAATAAAAGAGTTTGGGCTTGTGAATCTTAAGAATAAGACTTTAGAGATTGCATTAATACGCTATTACGATATTTTATACCCAGCATATCAGCAAGAAGTTGAAGATGATAATTATGACTTTAGGAAAATTTGGCTGCCCTATGTAAGGAAGAATTTTAAAGATTACGAATACGGGAATTTCGCGGTGCCAAAAGATTATTTAAAACTGAGTAAGGACGATGAGTTTTTTATCATGTTGAAGACAAATATTTTTAAACGTGAGAATACCTTAAATCAGCTTAGGTATATGCAAGAAACAAATCAAAGGCTATTAATGGAAATCAAGAATCACATAAACCAATGATTAAATTTTTCCGCCATATCCGCCAACGATTACTCTCCGAGAATAAGTTCTCAAAATACCTCCTGTACGCCATTGGCGAAATCCTGCTTGTAGTTATTGGCATTTTGATTGCTTTACAGATAAATGCCTTGAATTCCAGCGCTTGCCATAGCCAGGACATGTTGTAGATAAATAGAAAAACGAAAAGCCAATAATATGATGCGACTTTGGAATGCTTACATTTTGATACTTTCTGTTTTCATCTTAAGTCAAAACGGACAAGCACAAGAAAGTCAAATGTTCAATGACCTGTTTGTCTATAGCGAAATATTAAAAAAAGAAATTGGGTTTGGCATTTATTTGCCACCGAACTATGAAGCCTCTAAACAGTTTTACCCAGTATTGTACCTTTTACATGGAGGTGGTGGCGAAAAGGAACCAAAAGACATCAAAGGCTAATCCAGGAATTTAAACTTAAGGAAACCCTGGACAAAGCCATTTCTGATGATTCTATTTCGCCAATGATTGTAGTGATACCGGATGCGGGAATGTCTTACTATATGAACAATGCAAATGGAGACTACCAGTACGAAGATTACTTTTTAAACGAATTAATTCCTCATATTGAAAGTAACTACAGATGTAAGACAGGAAAAGATTTCCGCGGAATCTCCGGGTTTTCAATGGGTGGATATGGTTCTTTATTATACAGCTTACGTCATCCAAATAAATTTTCGGCTGTTGCAGCAATTGGCCCTGCAATTAGAACAGATAATGAAATACGGGAAATGCCGCACGACCAATTTTTAAGAAGATATCAAAGTGCAGTAGGCAACTTAAGCAAAGGTGATGAGCGCATTACAAGATTTTGGCATTCCAACAGTATTCTTCATTTAATTCAAAATTTACCTGAAGGACAAAAAACAGAGGTTAAAATTCAAATTGTAATTGGAGATGAAGATTATTTGTACACAGGTAATTCTGAATTACATGAACTCTTGAAAAACAAAAATATCCCTCATGAATACCGGGTCGTGGATGGAAAACACTTCGAATATTTTAACAGCGAAATCACCAGAGCATTGAAATTTATCAGTCATAATATTAAAAACTAACTACCCACAACAACACCTATACGCAATGCCCTTCGGGACACTGCACATTGCCAAACCGTTGTGCTTCATTATGGCCAACCAATAATAATTTTAAAATGAATGTTAACATTATCTACTCTATTAATCTCTCTGCGTTTGTTCTATTACTATTCATATTGTTGCCGATTTCTGCTTGCGACTCTATTGATTCCAGTAATCATTCTAATACGTTTGACTATGGCACAAAGAGTGATTCAGCGAGATTCTATTACTTAAATGGATTCCATGAAATTCTGGATAATGGAAGATGGACTGAATCCGAGAAGTCATTCAGAAAAGCTCTTGAATTTGACCCCGATTATATGCTCGGGAAGAGTTTGGCAGGACGTATTACAAGAGAATTGGAGGAGCGGGAAATTCTACTTGAAGAGCTACAGATGGTTAAGGATAAAGCGAGTTATGATGAGAAATTATTACTGGACGTGTATTTATTGAGTATTGAATCCTATAACAACAGAGACAAAGGGATTATAGCTACTTCCGAATTCAATGCTAAAAGAAGACAAATTTCAGAATCCAACTTTAGAAAATTCGTTCACAAATATCCTGAAGATAATTATGTAAAGGCTGAATATATTGAAGTGTTGCATTTAATTCATGGACCTAAAGCAGCATTAGACTCTTTGAAAAGTTTGGCTACTGAAAAACAATTGAAATCAGGATTTTATATTAACTCTTATGCAAGTTTAGAGTTAGAGTTAGGGAATATTCAAAAAGCATTGGCTCTTTCCAAAGACCTGGAAGAATTGATGTTAGACTCTACTTACACAAGTTATATGAAACTCAAAGCCGAAATTTATATGGCTCAAGATAGTCTGAACAAAGCAAAGGAATATATTGACCAAGTAGTGAAAATTGACCCCAATCATATAATTGCACTTGGGATGCAGAATGCAATTAATAATAGATTGAATAATTAATTCCGAAAAGCACAACAATGGCTATACGTAATTACTTGTTGTTACCTACTTCTGAAAATCCTCCCGGAATTTTCAGCTGGTTTTTATTTGCTAAATTAAATGCTAAACCACGCAACATATCATATAGAAGACCATTGGCGGTCATTTAAACAAATACAGATGAAAAAAATATCTATTCTATTAATACTCTTTTCTGGACTCATTTCTTGCGACCAAAATATAAAAACAGACAATAGAACCAACTCTGAAGCTTACAGTACACTTGAGAAAAACGACATTGAAGCTGTCAAAAACCTTGTAACCAATTCTTTTGAAGATATTTGGTCGAATTTGGACTCAACCAAAATAGAGAGGTATTACACGGACGATTTTATGCTACTTGAAAACGGTATTGTATGGAATAAAGATTCTGTCAGGAGTTACTTAAACAGGGAGCGTATAGAAATGGAAATCCAAAATTATAATAGACTTAATCAATTTGAATTCTTAAAATCAGTACATAATAAGAATACCATTTGGATAGCTTATGACAACTATGGAACGTGGGTAAAAGGAACCGACACATTAGGAACAGTACATTGGCTGGAAAGTGTAATTGCGATTAAGAATCAAGACAGTTGGAAGCTGCAACAGCTGCATTCAACAACTGTTCGGAAATAAAAAAAACGAACCGCCAACATCGGTTAAGAAAACACGCGGACAGTTACAGTGAAATGATACATTTTATGCACTAAATAATTCGGTACGTGACTGACAGATTTTGCGCTCCATAACCCGCACGTTTCTTAGCCAGTGCCGTTCTACACAAGTTTGAAAAACAATTAGCCAAAATGGAAAAACCAGAATTTATTCGTCACCAATCAAGTTTTCTTCTTATTGCCTTTGTTTTGATGGCTTGTGTTTCTTGTAACCAAATACCAAAGGATGATAAGTTAATTACCGGATCTGAAAATGAACCTTTTGCAGCATACAATCACACCGCTTTTGTTGTTAAAGATTTAGATTCCAGTATTGAATTTTACAACTACGTTTTCGAATTCGATACTATTCATTACCCATTTCCCTACAGAGAAAACATAAGAGCAAAATGGATGTCTACAGGAAACGGCGCAGAATTACATTTGGGAGAATTTAAAGGAGATACAACGCAATATTATTATCCTGGACACATTGGGTTTACCGTATCATCTATCGATACCATTCTATCAAGGTTAAGTACATTAAACTATGATCTTCCGGAAATGGAAAATATGCCGAATGGAGAAAGAACTATCCATATTGAGGACACAGACGGAAATAATATTCACATAATTGAACGAAAGCAATAATATCTGGATACATGATCGGCTTTAGCAAATGCGGACCAATGTAACAATATGATAGCTACTACAACAAATTAACTAATTGCTGGTCGGACAGTGAAGTGACTTAAAACCCGCGCTTACCATAAACAAGGACCGTTCTGCTTCATTATGATCAACAAATAACCAGTGTTAAAAATCTTATAAAAACCCTTTTTAGGGAAGGCAAAACTACCGTCTACCTCTTCTATCTCGTTGGTGTAAATATGCTTGTGGTAGCCGGTATCCCAGACGATATCAAAGACAAAATCCTGCAGCCGTTTTTTACGACAAAGAAAGGGACGCAGGGCACGGGGCTCGGTCTCACTATTACCAACGATATTGTAAAAGCGCACGGTGGAACGATGCACATCAGCTCGTCACATGAGGGTACTTGTTTTA
>CAZXYQ010000112.1:1668-9177 GCA_964644975.1 uncultured Rhodohalobacter sp. | reverse complement strand
ACTTCAAACGACTCATATTCAGCGGGAAACAGGCTTGTCATTATTGTTGTGAGGCCCTCACGCTGTAGGTCAGTTACGGCCGGATCGAAATGAAGAATTGCCCAATCTCCGGTTGCGTCACCAAAATATTAACCCAGATCGCCGGCCAGCCAGAAGAGAGCGCCTTCAAGGGTCACATCACCGAAATGACCCTCATTTACAACCCACGCCATGTTGAATTTGCAGTAGTGTTCAGATTCGCCATGTTCATGGCCATGAGTTGCCGGCCCGGTATTAAAATAGCACTGGCAGAACACCAGGCAGGTGCAGGCTTAGATTGCAGTCGCATTTAGTGACCAGTCGCCTGGGTCGTTTATTTGTGAACTTGAATCTATGTAGATAAATGCTGTTGCAAAAAGTATGATCGGTACAAATACGATTAATAATATTCTCTTTCTTGTATCTGTCGGATTTTTATGGAATACTGATGCCGTTATTAAGCCAAATAAACGGATTCACCCTATTAAATGGCTGGAAAGGGTCGAATTTTTCAACGCATATCTTCAGGATTTGGATAATTGCTTGTGGAATGGTCTCTTAAGATCGTCTCTTCGTAACTTGATTTACTGTGCAACTCACCCGTCAACCCGCCCCGAAAAGCATTCCTTTGGCGTATAAACAGCGTACAGACGGGGTAATATTGATAAGCCCTCTATTAATTGAACAGAGGGCTTATAGAAATTCCCAGAACTGTTAAACCGATTTTAACTCTTTAGCTTCATGGACCAGGCGTTTGAAAAGCCGGCGTTGCCTGCGAATTTGGATCAGGTATTCAGGGTGCCACTGTACCCCAATTACGTAGGAGTAGTCCGGGTGTTCCAGCCCCTGAATAATTTCTGTATTCTGCTCGTTTGCAACCATCTCTACGCCGTCTCCCGGAATATCAATCGCCTGGTTGTGAAGGGCGTTAACGTTGCAGACGGTCGTATTTAAGATTTCCGCAAGGAGGGACCCCGGCTGAATCTCAATTCTTTTTTTGGGGAAGATGGAAGCTACCTGGGGAGTTTCCTGGTAGTATCCGCTGATGTCCTGATGCAGCGACCCCATGAAATGGACATTCATCAGCTGCATGCCCCGGCATATGCCCAAAACCGGCTTTCTATAGCGAAGTGCTCCGGCAAGCAGGTCCAGTTCGAGCTTATCCCGCTCAGTACTAATGGTAGCTGTTTTTGTAGACTGGAAATAGCGGGCCAGCCAGTAGATCGGGAAAAAGAGGATCGAAAGAACCCATTCAAATATTGTGCGGCTGTCTTTTGCCAGCTTTACTTTTTCAATTCTCTCCTGGCCATAACGCAGAGGCTCAACATCCGCACCACCGCCAATGATGAGGCCGTCAATTTCGTCGTGCGAGCACCTATTTTTTACAGTTATACGGCGCGGCCTCCCGCCGGCAAGGCGCACGGAGAGTGCTGTAAAAAGCCAGGCCCCGGTTCCACCTTCGTCGGGTCCAGTAATACCTATAATGGGTCGCTTACGTAACATTGTTTACCCAGCGATTTATGAGTTTTATCCATTTTTGTTCAAATCCAAGCAGCGTATCTTTTTTCATCTTAAAATACGCTTTAGAATATTGATGCAGCGATTTATGATCTGAGGCAAGTTTTTCAACAAGTACCCACCGGTTCCACTCATCTGCCAGTGACCAATCAGGATTTTCAATGGAACAGTTGGGCAACCTATAGTGATAGGCCGGCCGGCCTTTAGTTAAATCTTCATCAAGCAGATTTTTTGTTAAATCGGGTTGTAGGTGCAGAAATACAGGCAGCATATCGAGCGGACGGTTGCGGGAGTTTTCGTACTTGAAATAGTCGCCAATAAGACCCTTCAGATCGGGATTGTACTCGTTGTTTAGAATGAGATTGAGGTAGTCTTCTTTATATTCGTTAATGTAGGGAGTGAGCCGCCGGCTGATATTAATGTCGGCATCTTTGCGAATCCACGGATCGAGCAACACATATGCACGAAGATGATTGAGGAGGCTCTCTGCACTTTCATCCGGAATCTCAGGGTTGATGTGAAGTCCGAAGGCGTAGAATAAAGAGCTGCCGGTTCCTTTCGCTTTCCATTTGCGAAGTTCAACCAAAAGCTTATTGAGCTGATTCATCTCTGAAAGCAGAATTGGAGGCGTCACGATCTCAAACGGCACTACCGAGGAAGCTATTTTTTTAAGGCGGTCTTCAATTGTAGAGATATTTTTAAACGTCTTTATGTCGATCCCAACCTTATCCAGGTAGGTCTCATATTTTTTGTCGCGTAGAAGCTGTGCGTCGAGTTCAAGTGAAAATGTACCAAAGTCAGTATCCTCTACTTCAAACTCATACGTGCTCACTCTTTTAATAGATCCGCCATAGAGAACTTCTACCATTTTAGCGGCATCTTCCATCTCCACCCCTGTAAACTCAAATTCATACCCCGCTGAACGTTCATTGCCCTCCGGGTTCGTTGTAGAGGGTGGCGTATCAAAATTTGGCTGTTTCATTTATTCTGATGTTATAAAGAATGCGTTTGCAGTTTTACCGGTGCGTTTAACGGCGGCTGAGTGAATAGATAAACACCGAGCCAATGAAAAACAGCATCGTGTAATGTCAAAAAAATAAGAGTGTCAATACAATCACCTGATGAATCAACTTCAAAAACACACAAGCGTAAATAAATATCTGCTGATTATAAAAAATCACTGACAGCTTTTTTTTTCAACACAGCGCTCTTAAAATTGGCGCATCAACAGCGGTCTGTGAAGAATTGAAAACTACCAGACCGTATTGTTTATTGAATCTATTAGCAATACAATTCACAAAAGGATTATTAAATACGGCTCAGTAAGTTAACAAGATTTAGAGAGGGATAGTTTTGTAGCAGTATCAATAATACCGTCTGATGGATATTCGACAGAATTTGAAATATTTGTGAAATGAACCAATAAATGCAGATAATATAGCATTGTTCAGACCGGATTGCCTGAAGGTTGCAAATTTCAGAAACGACTGTGGAGTAAATCAAATACTGATAAGATGAAAGATAGATGCCTTAAGAAAATACAGGAACTTGAGAATCTGCGAAGTGGCTTACTAAATGAATACGACAACTACACGCATGATCAGCTTTTGTTCAGATCCGGGCAAGACCAATGGAACCTACTGCAGGTGCTAGATCATCTGATCGTGTACGAAAAAAGCTCCTCTATTTACATAAAGCGCCAGCTCTCGGCAAAAAAATTTCCACCGGTCCCGGGCTTTAAATCGACGGTTCAATATAATTTCTACAAGTTCGCGCTGTTTCTTCCTTTCCGGTACAAGGCACCTGTAATTGTCGATTCATCAAATAAAACACCAAGGCTGGATGTGCTTAAAGAGAACTGGGAGACGATTCGGAAGGAGATACAGATGATTGTTGAGACTACGGATGACGACCTGTTAACACTGGGTATTTATAATCATCCGCAGACAGGCAGTATGAATATGGAGCAGACACTCGACTTTTTAAAGCGCCATATTCTTCGGCATCAAAAACAGATCCGCAGAATTACCGGCCATGAGCGGTTTCCTGTGTTGAATATTAATTGTTAAAATCGGGCAAAGCAGGTTAATTATGCTTGATAACCTGAGTGATGTGTCAACGGTGAGCTATATCTATATAAAGAGTCATCGGATGAGTCATCCATGAATCATATATTGATCCAGCATGACTAGATTTTTCCAAAAACTCATCCGATGAATATGCGACATTATATCGATGACACTGCACTGAGTTTGATCTCAAAATGACTGACAAGAACTTAAATCGAATTTTCGTTTACGGATCGCTCCGAAAAGCATTTGATCATCCAAAACATTCGCTGCTTGATAAAAACGGACGTTTGCTGGGGGTTGGGTCCTGCCGTGGAAATCTGTACGAAATAGAGTGGTACCCGGGAGCGGTGCTGTCTCATGATTCTTCTGATCGGGTAACGGGTGAGGTGTATGTTATTGACCGCAATTTTGAAATGGTTCTGGATGCGCTCGATCAATATGAAGGATATTCACCTGAATCTCCGGGAACGTCTCTTTTTATCCGGCGCACAGCAATCATTATGCTGCAGGATGGAAGTACTACAGAATCCTGGATCTATCTCTACAACGGTAATACAGACAATTTTAAGCCTATTCTATCCGGAGACTTTTTGAAAAGTAAGGGGAAGGGGAAGCTGTAGTAATTAAAGACTATGGCCGTGAGGGATGGTAATATTGTTATTGGTTATCTCTAAACCTCAGTTCAATTAATAATCTTTTTGAATTATACAAGAAGAAATCTCCCCTTCCCGGGATAATACACCCCCGAATCAATGCTTGGGACAGGGCGGGACCAGGAAATTACTGTCAGGAGAGATTATCCCCCTCAATTTCGCTGACGCGGGATAAAAGAGGAGCCCTTTTTTCGACGCAGGCATCCTTTTGGGAAGGGGGATTTTTTATAAGATGAAATCCGCATTTAATCAATGGCAGTGCTGGTGGGCATCAGACCAGGAGGTTCCGGGCGGGCAATCAACGGTACTTCCGCCTCCGAGAAGCGCCATGGCAATAAGAACCAAAACAATAAAGACGACTGCAGCCACGCCGATCATTGCTATTTTTGATGAACTTCCGGCTTCATCTTTCTTCTGACAGCAATTTTTATACTTTTTTCCACTTTCGCAGTGGCAGGGTTCATTTCTTTCAGGTTTCTTAGCCATACTGTTTTGGTCACTTTAAATGTTTTTATAAACTCAAGATTACGGAAATTTTTAATGGAAAGGTGGGAGCGTTTTAAATACAAGGTCCAAAACTTGATCCATATGCACAAAAATCATCCCCTGTTGCCTATTCTCCGATCGCTAAAGCTTCGTAAGAAATTCGGATCACCCCCAAAGAGCAGTTTCTGGAGGATGAACACCCTTTTTGTCGTAAATTAGAGGATGCTTCCGATCCTTGGAAAGCAGCAGCGGTCCGTCGAGATCCACAATATCCGCACCCTGTGCTACGAGTACAGCCGGGGCCATTGCAAGGGACGAACCAACCATACAGCCTGTCATAATATCAAAACCTTCAGCCAGCGCTGCTTCACGCAGTGCCAGCGCCTCGGTCAGGCCACCCGTCTTATCAAGCTTTATGTTAATCATATCGTAGCGCCCTTTCAGCGAAGATAGAGATTGACGATCGTGGCACGACTCATCCGCACATACCGGCAGCGATCGATCGATCTCTTCCAGCATCTGGTCATTACCGGCGGGCAGGGGCTGCTCAACCACCATCACTCCAAGTCTGAGCAGGTGTGGCGCCAGTTCTCTGTAGACCTCTGCAGACCACCCTTCGTTGGCATCAACAATAATGTTTGATTTTGGAGCTCCTTTGCGCACAGCTTCCAGGCGCGGCATGTCGTCAGGAGTTCCAAGCTTTATTTTAAGCAGCGGCCTGTGCGCTTGCTTTGACGCTGCATCCTGCATTTGTTGAGGAGTGTTTAAAGAGAGCGTAAATGCGGTAATCTCAGGCCCCGGTTCCGGCAGTCCGGCCAGCTGCCAAACGCGTCTTTTTGTGGTTATGGCTTCCAGGTCCCACAAGGCACAATCAACGGCATTACGGGCAGCTCCGGCAGGAAGGAGTTGCTGTAGTGCAGCCCGGTCGAATTCAGGCGGTAACGATTCAATCTGTGCGGATACGCTATCCAGGCTCTCACCGTAACGGCTGTAGGGAACGCACTCACCCCTTCCGGTCATTCCGGCTTGAGTAATGTGAACGGTCAGGACATCTGCATGAGTCCGTGAACCCCTGGCAATGGTAAACACTTCGGCAAGCGGAAACGATTCTACTTTGATCTCAACCTTCAATCTGCTCATCAGATCTCCTCTAAAGCGTCTACTAAACGGGTCGCTCCGTGGCGATAGGGGTCAACGGTTGGCAGGCCCATCCGTTTTTCTACTCCGGATAGGTAGTCCAGCGCCTCCTCTTCGGAAAGAGCAGCTGTGTTAATAGAAATTCCGATAAATTTGCATTTTGGATTTACGAAACGGGCGGTTTGAAGGGAAAGATCCCGCACGGCCTCAAGTGTAGGAAGCTGAAAAGCGGGCACGCCGCGCATGTGAGTACGGGTAGGTTCATGGCAAAGAATGAGTGCATCTGGCTGACCGCCGTGGATCAGTGCCATGGTGACACCTGAAAAGGAGACATGAAACAGTGACCCCTGCCCCTCGATCAAATCCCAGTGATCCGGCTCGTTATTGGGAGTGAGCCATTCTACGGCTCCGGCCATAAAATCAGCAACGATGGCGTCGAGCGGTATCCCCTCCCCGGTAATTAAAATTCCAGTCTGGCCGGTGGCCCGAAAGTCGACGTTCATCTTTCGCTCTCTCATCTCCCGTTCTATTGCCAGTGCCGTATACATCTTTCCCACTGAGCAGTCAGTTCCCACGGCTAGGCATCGCCTGCCGGTACGCTTTTCTCCTGTAGCAATAGGGTAACCGTGCTGTGGTATGCGAACATCAAAAAGCTGCCGGTCATTTTTCTTTGCGGCAGCTTCCAGGGCCGGGTCGTTGCGAAGAAGTTTATGAAGACCGGAGGCGAGATCGAAACCGTTCTCCAGTGCTTTCAGCATGATCTCAATCCAGGATTCCGATATCAAACCGCCCCGGTTGGCAACACCAATGATCATGGTTTCAGCACCGGCTTCACGTGCTTCCTCAATCGTCATATCTGGAATTCCCAGGTCGGCCTGGCAACCGGGAAGGCGCAGCTGCCCAACAGCGTATTCCGGCCTCCAGTCACGAACGCCTTTGGCAACTTTTACGGCGAGCTGGTCGGGTGCGTCTCCGAGAAATAGTAAATAGGGCGTCTTTATCATTTTATATAGGTGACGTTTATTATTACTTGTAAGAGTTTGGAAGGATAAATGTATTGTCTGAGAAATAATCTGCCAAAGATATCCGGCATAACGCTACTAGTGGATGTGAGTTGATGTCCGAAAAACGATAGGACAATCTTAATCGAATAATAATAGAAAGAAAACAATCAAGTTACCATATTCAATGGCGTCCATTTAAGTGACGGGATCGGCATACGATCAAGAAAGTACGTTTTTCTTTACCCTTCCAGACGACCGATAATCGCAGTAGCTGAAAAGAGTACTGCTGCCCGGGCTTAGCCGGATGCCTGATAATGGTGGGTAAATACAAGTTAGCAAATGAGATAGGTCTACTGTCTTAAATAGCCCATTTTTTTCAACTCTTCTGTAACATTACCATCAAGCCTGTAGCACTGGTTGTTGTGCAGGAGATATCCCTTATCTGCTACTTTTGTAATAGATCGGTGCATGTGATCCGTTAGCAGAATTCCTTTTCCGCTATTGGCTTCCTCACGAATCTTATCGATGATCAAATCAATAATAACCGGCTCTATGCCGCTGAATGGTTCGTCCATCAGGATATATTTTCTTCCAAGGCTAAAAAGTACCGCTATCTCCAGG
>CAZXYQ010000112.1:0-1568 GCA_964644975.1 uncultured Rhodohalobacter sp. | reverse complement strand
CAGGAAGCATCGATTCCTGTGGCAGATAACCGATTTTATCAAACCGTTTCCTCAGTGATTTATTATGAATTCTATTCCCGTCTATGATTGTAATACCTGAGTCCGGCCGAATCTGACCGGCAGCAATTTTTAATAACGTAGACTTTCCCGAACCATTTCTGCCAATAATCGCTGTTACCTGGCCCGGTTTTGCTTCCAGATAAGCCCCTTTCAGAATGCTGAATTCCGGAACTTTGAAAAAAATACCGTCCAATATGAGGGCTGAGGATTGTGTCAAACGAACGGTTTTATGAGATAATAGATTGACTGAAATCCAATAAAGCAGATGAACAGAATAAGATATTTCGGATATCTTAAATTATCGTATAGCGGCCAGATATTGCGTTTTTTAAAATCATAGAAGAGATAAACTCCGCCAAATATCCCGCCTAAAAAGAAACCTCTCACGATTACATACCCTGCGTTGTCAAAAAATTCTAGTGGAAAGATCACCAGTGCAGCGAAAAACAGAAATGAGTAGATGAAATATTTTTGGGTCAGGTATATGATCATAAATCATCAGTTAAACGGTTAGACTGACACACTGGAAATAGCAATTTTATTTTTAATATTTTCCTTTACAAAGGCATATAGATTTGCCATTTCTGCGGCTTCAGTGAGGCTTCGACATTTAATGCAAGAAACCAAACTGTGTATAAACTCATTTTCAAGATTTGCTCTCAAAGGTTTTACACTGTATTCAATTAGTTGAATTCACCCGAATCCACATCTTTGATAAATTTTATTAATCCTTTAAAATAGGTTTCCTGATCATCATACAGCGACATATGGCTGCCGTTGGGACAGTGTAAATATCTGCCGTTTTGAACTTTGGTGGAAATCCACTCCATGTGATTGGGGTCCATAGTGTCATAAGCACCGCCCATGGCTAACGCAGGAACGCTGATCTTGGAAAGCTGATCCGTGATGTCCCAGTTTTTAAGCTTTGCATCCCCGGCAACTCCAAATTCACTGGGGCCCTGCATGGTTACGTATAGTTCAGGGTTTATATTCGCAAATGCCCTGTTTACTGGATTAGGCCACTCTTCCAGCGGTAACCTCAGCACATGATTGGGATAAAAATGCGTAAACAGCAGTTCATTGTATCTGGGATTTTCAAAATCACCGGTGGCTTCCAGTGCTTTTATTTCCTTCAACACAGCCGGATCCAGCTGCGGCGCTAAAACTTCATCAGCGTACCTGACGTAATCCGGGATAGAGGCCATCATATTAGAAACAATCAGTCCCTTCAGGTTCGATTGATATTTTACGGCGTATTCCATGGCCAGTATTCCACCCCAGGATTGACCATACAGGAAAAAATTATTGCTGTTCAATCCGAGTGCTTTTCTGACCTGCTCAACTTCATCCACATAACGCTTTACGCTCCAGAGTGAGCTGTCATTTGGACGGTCGCTGTAAAATGACTCCAGCTGATCGTAATAATAGAACTCAATGCCGGCCTGAGGTAAAAAGGAATCAAAGCATTCCAGATATTCATGCGTAGCGCCGGGACCGCCATGGAGTAA
>CAZXYQ010000111.1:0-9337 GCA_964644975.1 uncultured Rhodohalobacter sp. | reverse complement strand
TTGAGGGGGATGTTCTTCAGATCCATGGAAAAAACCAATGAACACCCCTCTATATCTCCCCTGCCAGTGATTTCCTGGTCCCGGCCTGTCCCGAGCTTTGACTCGGGGTTGTATTACCCCGGACAGTGCCGACTTTATACTGAAATAATGGAATTATTTATTAATCGAACTGAGGTTATACCTTAAACCTGCACTCACCTCTGAGCAATCGCTGAACGCTCTTTGCTCTGTCTCCTCCCAAATGGAGAATAATAATTTCCACCCTCACACTTTAGGACAAACTAAAATGGGTTGGTTTAGTGGGCTTCCAGCCAGTTTTTAGCGAGGCCCATCTCCACTTCGAGGGGTACATCCAGCTTGTAGGCGTTTTGCATCATCTCTTTAATGGTGTTCGGTAATTCGTCTTTTTCGTCCTCTGCAATCTCAAATATCAGTTCATCATGAACCTGCAGTAGCATTCTGGAGATGAAACTGTTCTTTTCCATGTAGTTCTGAATTTGAATCATAGCCAGCTTGATAATATCGGCGGCTGTGCCCTGAATTGGCATATTTATAGCTGTGCGTTCGGCAAATCCCCGCACATTCCAGTTGCGTGAGTTAATGTCGGGAATATAGCGGCGCCGGCCCATTAATGTTGTCACAAACCCATCTTCCTTGGCTTGTTTTACCGTATCATCTATATAGGTCTGAATGCCCGGAAACCTTTCAAAATACTGCTCAATCATCTTTTTTCCTTCGTTGTTGCTGATGCCCAGCCGGCTGGCTAGCCCGTATGCGCTCACGCCATAGGGAATCCCGAAATTCACCTCTTTTGCCTTACGCCGCTGATCGGGCGTAACATCATCCAGAGAGTTAAGGCCGAAGACCTCTTTAGCCGTGCGGGCATGTATATCTTCTCCGTTCTTAAACGCCTGAATCATATTGTCATCACCGCTGATTGACGCTATTACCCGCAGTTCCACCTGAGAATAGTCGGCAGCCAGCATTTTAAAACCCTCTGCCGGGACAAATGCTTTCCGTATCTCACGTCCCCTCTTGGTTCGAATGGGAATGTTTTGAAGATTGGGATTAGACGATGAGAGCCGACCGGTGGCCGTTACCGTCTGGTTCAGTTCGGTATGAATCCGACCTGTCTCTTCGTTTACAAGTTTCGGCAGCGAATCCACGTATGTGGAGATAAGCTTACTCAGGCTGCGATAGTCGAGTACCATCGAGGGTACATCGTATTCAGCCGCAAGCTTGGTGAGAACACTTTCATTCGTAGAATATTGACCCGTTTTGGTCTTTTTTCCCGCCGGAAGGCCCATTTTATCAAACAGCACTTCTCCCAGCTGCTTGGGTGAGTTCAGATTGAACTCCTCGCCCGTCTCCTCAAATATCTTCTGCTCCAGCTCTTCAAGATCTTTGGTTAGCACCTCGGAAAACGAATTAAGCATATCCACATCAATACTTACCCCGGCGCGTTCCATTTCTGCCAGTACGCGAATCAAAGGGAACTCAATTTCCTGCGCAATTTCCGTCAATTTGTCTTCATTCAGCTTCTCGCGAAACAACTCAAATAGCTGGAGAGTTACATCAGCGTCTTCGCACGCGTAGTCAGCAATCTCACTATAGGGCAGCTCATCCATCGATTTTTGAGACTTCCCTTTTTTTCCAATCAGTGACAGTATTGAAACCGGTGCATAGTTCAAATATGCTTTAGAGAGGGCATCCATGCTCAGTTTCTGAGATCCATCCAGCAGATAAGCAGCCACCATCGTATCAAAAACGGGTCCTTTTACCTGAAGGCCGGCTCTTCGTAACACCAGGTAATCATACTTATAATTATGAGCAATCTTCATGCTGTCTTCGCCGGTTAACAGCGGTTTAAGCAGGTCAAGAACAGTAGTTTGATCCAGCGCTCCCTCCACGTTAACGGGGATATAAAATGCAACGCCCTGTTTTCCGCAAAGTGAAATTCCAACAAGATTGGCTGTAATGGCGTCTGTGCTGTCTGTTTCAGTATCAAAACAGAGCTCTTTCGCTCCATCCAGCTGATCCACAACCTGCCTGATCTCCTCTTCCGTAACCGCAGTTTTATAATTTACATCGGCATCTTCCAGTGTAGAAGGCCCCTCTGAGCTGTCTAACTCGCCGAACAGCGACCCCTGACCACCGGGTTCCTCACCCAAATATTTTTGTGTAAGTGTTCTGAACTCCATTCTCTTAAAAAACAGCCCGAGGCTTTTTTTGTCCGGCCCGTCCCATCCAAGCGTTTTCCAATCCTGAACATCGGGCACATCGGTCTTGATTGTCACCATCTCTTTAGCGTGAAGAGCCTGCTCCTTAAAGTTGGTCAGCCCTTCTCTGGCCCGTTTTGATTTCATATCCGGAGCCGCCTCGATCGCTTTTTCCAGAGAGCCATACTTTTTCACAAGTTTTGGAGCTCCTTTTTTGCCAATACCCGGCACGCCAGGAATATTATCTGATGTATCGCCAATCATGGCCAGAACATCAATCACCTTATCCGGGTGCACGCCGAAGTAGTCCACCACACCCTGTGGATTTATGACGTTAAACCCGCCGTTTTGATTGTCGGGCTTCACCATAACCACGTGATCTTTTACAAGCTGCATGAAATCCTTATCCGGTGTAACAAGAAAAGCTTTTACGTCATCTTCATGAGCGTCATAAGCTATTGTCCCGATTACGTCGTCAGCCTCATATCCATCTTTTTCAATATTCTGAATTCCAAAACCTTGAATCATCTCCTTAATTAATGGAATACCCGTTTTCAATTCTTCGGGCTGTGGCGGACGATTGGCTTTGTACTCCTCATCCATATCGTGACGAAATGTGGGAGCGTGTGTATCCCAGGCTACGGCAATATGAGTGGGTTTCTCTTCTTCCAGGAGCTTGACAAGTGTATTTGCAAAGCCGAGTATCGGACCGGTTGCAATACCTTCAGAGTTCTTCAGTCTGCTGTTGATAAATGCAAAGTGAGCGCGGTAGGCAAGCGCCATTCCATCAAGAAGATAAAGTTTCTTTTTTGACATTGAAGATTCCGGAGAATAATTATCGAAATTAAGATTTAATGAGGCAGGTAGCTGACCCGTGAAACGGCTATTAATCCTGCGATTATAACAATGTACGGCGCGAAGAACACTTCAGCATCGCTGACGTAAGATACAACACCAGCCGTAGCCTGAAAAATATTCATTCACTTAATATCGGCTAAAAATGCTGATTATGTCTACAGGTGAGCCATCTGTTTTTTTGTATATTACTCAGAGTCAACACAGTCTGCAGGCTCATACCAACAGCTATTCAGTATTGACGGTTTCATTTATTTAGTTTCTTACTATGCACCAATTACGAATCTGTTTTGCCATTTACCTCTTCCATATTAGTTCCTACAGATTTTTCATCTAAATCTGAAAGTGCTATCCGCTATGCCTGTGAAATTGCCAGCAGTACCGGGGGTGAAATTCACTTTTTGAACGTTCTTGAAGAGCCGTATGATTTTCCATCACGCGTTGAAGAATTGATCAGTGACCAGAAGAGAGTAAATGAAGAACGACTTTCGGCAATCATTGATGGTCTGCACAGCGTGGACCAATTCAGGATTATCAAAATGAAAGGGATGGTGCAGGTTGGTAAAGTTTTAAGCACCACCCGCTCTGTAGCCGAGAAATATAGTCACAAGCTCATTGTCATAGGCCTGGGCGGGGAGGCCGATTTAAAAAAGGTGCTTTATGGAAGTATTACCAACAATCTGCTGATGACCAGTGAAGTTCCTGTACTGGCAATTGCAAAACGCATTGATTACAGGGAACCAAAGAGAGTGTTGTTTGCTACAGACATGCGGAAGAAAGACCTTCCAAAAATAAAAAAAATGAGAGAATTTAGTATTGACATAGGTGCTTCACTTGAATTTATTCACATTGAAGATCCGGACCATAGAACACCGGCAGATAAGCTTACAAAATTCAACGAAAAACTTCGTGCAATTACAAAATCCGACAATACCGTACTGCAGATTCATACAGCAACCACTTTCCCTGAGGGAATTTCGGAGTATTTGGCGAATGACAAGCACACATTGCTGGTAATGACCCGATATAAAATGAAGTTTATGGAGTGGTTTTTATCCAAAAGCACGGTACGAAGTGTGGCTCAAATGGCTTCCGTTCCCCTGCTTATGCTGCCGGCAGATCAATAAGCGATATGGGAGTTCAGTTTCTACTTGCAGACTGTACAGTTCCTCATTTTTTTCTATAAAATTACTTTGCCCGAAAGTCGTACAATTTAGTGGATAGCAGGGCTATGATAAACCCAAAGCCTTAAATTGAGTGTAGGTTGAAGACAGAACAGTATTTAGGAAACGCATTGGCGTTGAGCTTGGTTATATATATGAACAAACATTAATCAAATACGAGGTAGACACATGCTTGATAAACTTGGATATATTGCGGCAGGACTTGGATTCACATCAATCGCAGCCAGCATCGCAGCGTGGTATACGGAGAAAGGCGACGATGAAATTGAAAACGCACATGCTGAGCGGTCAGGAATTTTCATTGGATTATGGCCGCAGACGTTTTTTGCTCTTGCAATGATCCTTTTTAAGCTTAAGGAGATGGGTCACGATAAGGATGCGGAACGTATAATGAAGCGTCTTGAAAACAAGATTAATGAAGTTACCAAGAAAAGCTGATTCACCAATCAGCCTATTTTAGTTTACCTCTGGATAAATATTTATTCAGAGGTTTTTTTTTGATCACTCTCCTTATCAGGTTCTTCGCTCTTCGAAACGGGTTCAACTTTTTCAAGATCTTTGCTAACGCGTTCAGAAAATTCACTCAGTTTTTCTGCAAAAAGGCTCTTTCGACTTTTATATTCCCCGGGAACCGTTCCCATTACAAAGCCGTACGGTTTTAGCGAATCTACCTCGTCAAACACAACTTTTAAAATCGCACCAATCGGAATAATTAATATCATGCCGATAATGCCCCATATTTGAGCGCCTATGAAGAGCAAAAGAAGAGCTATAAATGCATTGATACTCACTTTACTCCCTACAATAATCGGTGTAAAGATATTGCTCTCCATCAGCTGAATCACGTAAAAGCCGAGCATAATCACCAGCGGTATCACGAGAGAGTCCATCGTAAAAAGAGCGTATAGAATGGGTAAAACAGAGCCGAGCAACGGACCCACAAAAGGAATTACGTTTAGCATTGCTGCAAATACACCAAAAAAGATAGCGTGCTCAACACCAATCACCAGCAGCATAACAGAGTTCAGAACAGAGAGTATCAAAATCACCAGAATAATTCCAGTCAGATACCCCTGTACCACATCTTTCACTTTTTCAATAATCGACTTTACCTTTTCAAAATCCTGAACACCCGAACTTCCAAAAACTTTAAGAATAAAATCCTTAAGAAAATCTCTGAAAAGCAGCATGAAAAACATAAAGACAGGCACAAGAAATATGGATGTAAATACTGATGCTGCACCGGCAATTCCGCGGGTTAAGGTTCCTGTGTTTTCCCGGAAGAAGTCCTGAACCGCCTCTTTTACCATTTCTACGTCAATGAGCCCATCAAAACCAAACCATCTGCTCAACAGCGCCTGTGATGATTCAAGTATCTCCTCAAATCGTTCTCGAAATATATCGACATCTCCCGCAAAAGCCGTTAGCTGAGTGTAAAAGAAAAAGCCGATTCCAACAAGGGCCAAAACGCCGCTGATAATGGCAATGGGAACAGATAACAACCGCGGGATTTTATGACTTTCCATCCAGCCGCAAAGCGGTGAGAGGAGGATTGAAAAGAACAACGCAAACAACAGCGGCTGCAGAAGTGGTTTAGCCACAATCATTGCATAGACCGTCAGTATAACTGCAGCCAGGATATATGTATATTTAGTGATCCAGGATTGATTCATTTTGATGCGTCACAGTTTCTTTTCTTCAATAGATCTATGATCTAAACTGATATTTATTCCGTATAGGCCGGATCAGGTCTTCCAGTCCGTTTGTCTTTATTTCATACATTGTGGCCAGATATTGACCGATCTGGCCGTTTGGAAATCCCTGTCGCTGAAACCACTCAAGATAATGTACGGGTAAATCTGTTATATAACGCCCCTCGTACTGTCCGAACGGCATTTTGAACTGAACCATTTTTATAAGAAAATCCCGATTATCCATCTTGTTAAATGTCTATCCTCTTTTTACCTCAGTATCGCTTTAGCGCTCATCGTTTCTTTGTGAATAGCCCCACAATAACTACAAAGATAACAGAACCGATGATGGACCAGATGACGGGAAACTGATTGCCTCCCACGGTTACATTAAACAGTTCCGGCATATTGAGCTGCACACTCATCCATGATCCCAGAAGTGCACCTACAAACCCCAACACAATCGATACGATGCACCCTCCCCTGCTGTATCCGGCAATTGACTGTCCTATCGAACCACAAATTCCGGCAATAAGCAGAAGTAGCAAAAATTCAAGTACTGTCATTTTTATCTCTTTTTTTGGATTGGTAATCTAATTATGTACTGTTTTCAGTTGAAACTAATCACCCATTACGACGCCTTCACGACGAGGATCAGCTCCACCAAAGAAGCCATCGTCGGTTCTTTGGATCGCCTGAAGGCCGCTTGTCATATCTCTCTGCGACAGTTCATGCCCCATCGCTTCCAGCGCATTGATCAATTCCTGTGGCCATCTCCCCTCTTCCAACGCCGAAGGCCCGTTGAAATTGGCAAAGTTGGGCAGATTGATAGCCTGCTGCGCGTTCAGATTCCAGTCAAGCATCCCAACCAAAGCTTTAGCCGTATAGTGAATAATGGCCGCTCCGCCCGGCGATCCCACGCTCGCCACAAATTCATTTGTTTCTCTTTCAAAAACCAGCGTAGGTGCCATGCTGGAACGTGGACGTTTATCCGGTTCCACTCTGTTGGCTATCAGGCGACCCTCATCATCGTATGGAGTACGCGAAAAATCTGTGAGCTCATTATTGAGATGAAAACCACCCGGCAAACCCGTTCCGCCATCCGACATGATACGGCTTCCAAATCCCTGCTCAATCGTTGTGGTCATCGATACAGCCTGCCCAAATCTGTCGACAACACTGATGTGACTGGTGCCTTTTTCGGGCTGTTCAGGCTGGACACCCAACAATGCAGTACCATCACCGGGATCACCCGCTACCGCCTCTCCCATACTGCTATCGCTGATAAGTGATGCTCGTTCGGCAATATACTCGGGCTCGAGAAGGCTGTTCCAGTCATCTGCCGGTGGATCCACAAAATCGGCATCTCCAATGTAGAGTGCGCGATCAGCAAAAGCCAGCTTGGCCGCTTCCAGATAGACGTGCATCCATTCAGCTGTGGGCAAAGAGTCTTGGAAGCTCTCAAATGGGTTCTCATGTTCGTAGTGCTCAACCATTCCCAGCATTTGCATCACCGCGATATGGCCCGATGATGGTGGCGGCATCCCACACAGCGTATACGCTTTCCAGTCGTTGCACATAATATCCACCTCAAATGAATGATCGGGATAGTTTAAAATATCTTCCACCGTCATAGTACCGGGACGCGGGTGAGATCGTATGCGATCAACAATGGACTCTGCCACCGTCTCATTATAAAATGCAGATGATCCGCGCATGGATATCTCTCTTAAAATTTCTGCCAATGCCGGATTTCTCAGATTTGCACCTATTGGCAACGGATCGCCATTCTCATCGTAATAGAGATCGGCAGCAATAGAATCTTCTCGCAGAGCTTCATCAGCATCCAACAATCCAAAGAGCCTCGGACTGATGTTAAACCCTTCTTCCGCCAAGGTAATAGCGGGCGTAAACAGGTCTCCCCAGTGCAGCCTTCCATGCTTTTGATGAGCCTCTTCAAGCATGGCCACCGTTCCCGGCACCCCTACAGACAAACCGCTGCGCACGGATTCATTAAACGGCATCGGCTCTCCATCTTCACCTAAAAAAAGATCGGGTCCGGCCCCGGATGGTGCCTTTTCTCTGCCATTATAGGCGAAAGTACCTCCTTCATCGTGTGCCAAAAGAAATGCGCCCCCGCCAATTCCGCTGCTCTGCGGCTCAACCAGTGTGAGAACCATCTGTACCGCAATGGCAGCGTCCACAGCAGAACCACCTGCCCGCAAGATATGATATCCGGCATCTGTGGCCAGTGGATTCGCTGCCGCAACAGCAAATTGAGTGGTTGCCCAGCCCGGTTTTTCAGTATACCCTGTTGCAAGTTCCGGCTGATCAGGAATGGCATATCGAACCTCGTCCTGCAGTTCAGTGGAATCGCATCCAACCGTAAGGAGTAATACTAACAATGTTAATGAAGCAGCAAATAACCTGTTTTTATTAAGCATAGATCGGTTGAATTAATTTGGTTCCAAACTGTTGAATTAACTGAGCTTCAGCCTTTGAAAATCATACGGCAGTTGCACCTGGTTATACGATAGTTGAAAATACATGTTCGACAACTGTTTATCAGATTTTTTTCCCGATTTTTGTTTTGTTGTAATCGCTGTTACAAGAGATTACATAAATACTCTTTCATTTTAACTTTTGGTCAGTATTTTATGATCACAGAAACTATTAACACAAAACCTTACCGATTTGAAGATTCGATATCTGCTACTCACCTTTTTACTATTTACAGGATTAAGCACGGCTATTGCTCAACAGACTGATACTCAATCTGTTGTTGACCAGATTGTAGCCGAAGTTGACGAAAATTCACACCTCGAGGAACTCGCACACCATCTGCTTGATGTGATTGGTCCTCGGCTTGTGGGCACGCCTCAGCAACAGAATGCGCACGACTGGGCCGTTGAAAGATTTTCAGAATGGGGTATTGAAGCCCGTAACGAACAGTATGGAGAGTGGCGAGGCTGGGAACGCGGCATAACTCACGTAGATATGATGCATCCCCGGGTGGTATCCCTTGAAGCGATGCAGCTTGCATGGAGCCCGTCTACTCCCGAAGAGGGAATTACTGCCGGACTGGTAATCATACCTGAAGTAGAAGACCGCAGTGAGTTCGAGGCGTGGCTGCCAAACGTGAATGAAAAATTTGTGATGATCTCCATGCATCAGCCAACCGGCCGGCCCGGGTACAACTGGGATGAGTATGCAACCGAAGAATCAAAAACGGCTATGGAGCAAAAAGTTACGGACGCAACCCGTAACTGGCGAAGCCGCATACAAAATACCGGCCTGAACACCCGAGCGTACATTGAAGCACTGGAAGAAGCGGGTGCTGCAGGTGTTGTGATTTCAAACTGGTCGCAGGGTTTTGGAACAAACCGGG
>CAZXYQ010000110.1:0-9338 GCA_964644975.1 uncultured Rhodohalobacter sp. | reverse complement strand
AATCTATCTTATTCAATCAAAGATACTGCCCAATATCCCAGACGCTTTCAGGTCTGGAAGGTGCCCGTCTGCCGAAGACACGCATAGGTAGGCTGAAAGGTATTTTGAGCAAAATTTTGATGAACGTCTAGAGTAAATCAAGAATTGTTTGAAAAAAACCTTTACATGTATTACATTTTGTTGTACATAATAACGTTTAATACATCCATCATGAAATCTGTAAGACTTCCAAAAGAACTTGAAGATGAGTTGGATGCTCTCTCAAATACAACGAATAAATCACACTCTCTTATTATCAGAGAGGCATTGGTGGAGTATATCGCAAAAGAGAAGAGCTACATCAAGCCATTTGAAACCGGCAAATCTTATTTTGGTAAACACGGAAGCGGAGATAGTGACCGCTCTGTAACCTACAAATCCAGAATAAAAGAGAAAATCCGTGAAACGTACTCTGATTGACGCCGGTCCTATTATTGCGCTGTTTGATAATAGTGACCAATACCATAAAGAGGTTCTCACCTTCATGAAAACCTTCGAAGGTCGGCTTATCTCCACCTGGCCGGTTCTAACTGAGGTCTGTTACATGCTTGATTTCAACTCCGAAACACAGATCGATTTTCTGGACTGGGTAATAAATGGAGGGATTGATGTTCACAATCTGGAGCAGTGGCAGCTCAGCAGCATTCGAGACACGCTGGACAGCTACTCTGATTTACCGGCCGATCTTGCAGATGCATCTCTATTGGAAACTGCTGAATCTAAAAGTTTATCCACAATCATTACCCTGGATAAAGATTTTTTAGTCTACAAATTAAAAAACGGACATTTCCTCAAGAATTTGATTGGCTAAATCATTCAATCAAAACCACCTTAAAAGTCACCCCTTCCCTATGACGTGTCTTTTGTCATAGGGAAGGGGAACAAGGGGATGGGTCAGATCACTCCAGCTCAATCACCATCGATCCATACGCTTCAATATCAAGATATTCACCAAGCTGAATCGTCTCACCACTGATCACTTCGTATCCTGTGGTCACTCCATCAAGGAGTTCTGAATAACGGGCCAAATCCAGGTTCTGATCCTCTGAGTTGGCATTCAAAATCACCATCACGGTTTCTTCGTCGTTATGGCGAAAATAGACGTAGACGTTATCCTCCGGCACAAAGTGCGTCAGTTCACCAGTGTGAACGACGTCTTTATTTTTTCGCCAGTTTGCGAGGGTCGTCATAAATTCATGTGCCTCTACAACAGGAAAGCCGGTCTCATCTGCAAGCTGCTCTCTGCCCTCAGGAGTAAATGCGTTGATTGGATCTTTCTCCCACCCACCGGGGAAATCTTTTCTCTTCAAACCGTCCGGGCCGCCGCCGGTCATTAGAATCTCATCCCCGTAATAAAGTTGTGGAATTCCGCGGGTGGTCATAATGAACGTGTTGGCAATTTTAAACTTCCCGAAATTCTCTCCCACTACCGTAAAGATCCGATCTAAATCGTGATTCCCCGGAAAGATGACGTTCAGGTTCGCATCCGGAAAGAGAAAGTCCTGGCTAAGGGTAAAATAGAGGCGCGAGATTCCGGTATCCCAGCCGGGCTCTTCGTTCAGGCCGGCAGTAAGTGATCCATACAAAGGGAAATCGGTCACGCTTGGCAGGTAACTTTCATACCCGTCGGGACTTTGAAAACCGGTTTGCCAGTATGCGGTAGATGGTGTATTGGGCATCCACGCTTCGCCTACCATGTTAAAGTCCGGAAACTCCTCCAGCACACGCCGCGACCACTCAGCCATATACTCTTTATAAGGATACGGATGCGTGTCCATTCGAATACCGTCAATTCCTGAATACTCAATCCACCAAAGGGTGTTTTGAATCAAGTAGTTTGCTACCAGTTCATTACGCTGATCCAGATCCGGCATATCCACGACAAACCATCCCTTTACAGTAGCGTTAAAATCGTAATCGGAGGCGTAAGGATCCATCACGGTGGACGTTCGGTAGTTTGTGGTTCCAACCTCATCCAGATCGTGTACCCAGTCGGAGGTTGGCAAATCTTTGATAAACCAGTGCTCCAGCCCCACGTGATTGTGGATCATATCCATGATTACCTTCATTCCGCGATCGTGTGCTTTATCGATTAGCTCCAGATATTTTTCATTAGATCCAAATCTTCGGTCAACTCTGTACATATCCGTCGCCGCATAGCCGTGATAGGCTCCGTAGGCGGGCGGCATGTCGTTTTCAAAAATCGGCGTGAACCAAACGGCTGTCATTCCAAGCTCATCCAGATAATCAAGGTTATCAATTACACCCTGGATGTCGCCGCCGTGACGGGCATTTATGTCATCTCGATCGACTCCTTCCAGCATTCCGTCAATTTCGTCAATAGAAGGATCATTGTTAGCGAATCGATCGGGCATCAGCAGGTAGATCAGATCAGAAGAGTCGAATCCCTGGTTTCGGTTCGTGTCTGTGCTTCGTTCCTTAATCTCGTAGTCTACGGTATGGGAATGAGCGCCCCGCTCAAACTGAATTTGAACGGTTCCCGGTTCGGCATCTTCATGGATCCGAAGCGTTAAAAATTGATAGTTTGGATTCTCTACAAGCGTTCTGCGCTCGAGCGTAACCCCGGGATAATCAACAGATGGAACTGCAGACTGAATATTCATACCATAAACCAATACCTGAACGTCAGGTTCATGAAAGTCTGTCCACCAGTTTCCCGGTTCAACCCGATCGATTTGAATTGGCTGGGCATACAGCGATATAGGCACAAATAGTAAAAGCAGCAGAAGGGATGGCAGGGTGTAATATTTTCTTTTCACGATCTTATCCATTGAATTTTGTGTGACAACACCTGGCAAATCAGCTCCGGATTTATCTCTTCAGGCGATTGGATGCGCGGCAGTATAGAAAAATGTAAGCGCTTACTTTTTAAGATAAAAAAAGTTTTGATCAGTTCAGAGTAAAGTCTGGGAAATGGAATACTTCATCTCATTGGATCCGGAAAATCGGGGAATTCCCGCTCTCCCTATTTGTAAAGTGTGAAAAGATGTTCAAAAACATAGCGGCTCATTTCGTGTCTAAAACGATGCATATCATACAGCCCATCTGTATTGGTTACCGAGATGACAGCCGTTCCGGATTCAGGGTGGATATAGAACCAGGAGTAGTTGGACCACTGTGTGCCGGTGTGTCCTATCACTTGCGTCCCATTAAATTCTTCAACAAAAAACGAGAGGCCTACGGATGATTTTACCCCCTCACTCTCACCAATCGGAAGTTCAATCTCCCACAGCTCCTCAAGTGATGAACGTTCAAGAACAGGATGATCCATTTCTGGCCTTCCCAGCAAAAAGTTCAGGTATTTTGTCATATCTGCCAATGGAGCATTTAATCCTCCGTTGGATGTAGTAATGCCGGTATGAAAATCGAGTCCGCGCGGCTCGGGCCTTCCGTTTTTAATCACATAGCTGTTTACGCGATTCGACAAAAGGTGCTCCGGCGTATGGTTAAAATAGGAACGGTGCATTTCAAGGGGGTTCAGAATGTTTTTATGTACGAATGATTCCCATGAATCTCCTGAAAGCTTTTCAATTATTTTTCCCAGAAAAATGATAGCCGGATTCGAGTAGCTGTGACGGCTGCCTGGCTCGAATTCCACTTTTGTGTAGGGAAACATGGCTACAAGCTGGCTCCATTCTGTGGGTTCAAATGGGTGCCAGTCTTCACTGCCACCCCACGGCCAGGTAGGGTTTCGCAATCCAGTTGAATGGTTCAGTGCCATGCGAATAGTCAGTTCGTCCAAACTGCCATATGGATTATGGATTTTAAAAAGTTCAGGCAGATAGTCGGTCAGGGAATCATCAAGCGAAAGTTTATCCCGGTCCCGCAGCTGCATAATTGCAATTGCGGTTAGAGTTTTAGTGATGGATGCCCAGTGAAAAATCGTATTTTCATCTACCTCCTTTCCCTTTTGTAAATCAGCGTACCCATTCAAACTGCTCTTTTTCGCCCCATTTTCATCCATAAAAAGCAGGGCACCTCCTACTACATCGTTTTCATTCATTTTTTGATTGAAATGATCTTCAACCCGATTCCAGGCTTCATCTACGTTAAGGGATTGACTAGATGTTTCCATAGCAGTAAAAATTAAAATGAGCAGTACTGTTCCGGCAGCCTGTATTAAATGCGACATGTTTAACTCGAATTATTCACGTAAAGGTGTATAGTATAATGTAAAGCACTAAAATTTTTGCACCTACACAAAATAGTTAGCAGCCCAAATTTAAGCGACCAATTCTCGGCGAAATTTTACCGTGAGCTGCATTGTAGGTAAATAACTCTTTCTCAAAGTACATCAAGTACTCTTCCGTCGCTTTTTTCTCTACGCCTCGCCCCCAACAAAATTTCCTGGTGAATAATCCGGGTTTATGGAGTTTGGTTTCAAACAGAATATGTAAAAATCAAAGTGATAAAACCAGGTGATTCAAAACCAGCAAACAAAAAAAATCCCGACCCGAAAAAAATCGGGACGGGATTGAAAATTAAACCTCTTAGAGATCAAGTGGATTAGAGGATCTTAGTTGCCAGCTCCACAGTCCGTGCGGAGTAACCGGCTTCGTTATCGTACCAGCCAATCACTTTCACTACGTTACCGTCTACCTTGGTCATCTTACTGTCGAAGATGCATGAGTGTGGGTTACCGATAATATCGGTAGATACCAGTTCTTCCTCACTATATTCAAGGATCCCTTTCATGTCTCCTTCAGCTGCGTCTTTAAACGCTTTCAGAACGTCTGCTTCGGTTACATCTTTGTTCAGGACAGCCGTAAAATCTGTCAATGAACCGTTCGGAACGGGAACACGTACAGCGCCGCCATCCAGTTTGCCATCGAGGTGAGGCAGAACCAGTCCAACTGCAGCGGCAGCACCCGTGGTAGTAGGTACAATATTTGCGGCAGCGGCTCGAGCTCTTCTCAGATCTTTATGAGGACCGTCAACGATAGACTGATCACCGGTATAGGCGTGAATTGTCGTCATAAACCCTTGTTTCAAACCAAATGCATCATCCAGCAGTTTTGCCATGGGTGCAAGGCAGTTTGTTGTACAGCTGGCGTTTGAAAAGATCGTATTACTCTTATCGATCTCATCATCATTTACGCCCAGCACAATTGTTTGGACGTCGCCGCTGCCGGGAGCAGAAATGATCACTTTTTTAGCGCCTGCTTCTATGTGCTTACCTGCACCTTTATCATCGCGGAAAATACCGGTGGATTCAATAATTACTTCAGCACCGCGTTTGCCCCACTCTAATTTTGCAGGATCTCGTTCTGAGGTAATTCCAATTTTTTTTCCATTGATGACAAGATTGTTTCCTTCAGCTTTCACATCTCCCTCGAAGGTTCCGTGTACGGAATCGTACTTAAAAAGATGGGCCAGAGTTTTTGCATCCGTTAAATCGTTTATGCCAACAACTTCAACTTTATCACTGTGATGTTTAAGTACAGATCGCATAACCAATCGGCCGATGCGTCCAAAACCGTTAATTCCTACATTTACTTTAGCCATATATATTGCTCCTTTTCGAATTAAAATTAGCTGCTTGGCAGCGTTTACTTATTTTTATTTTAAAATAAAGGTTTTGCTCCTCTCAATCCATTTTTAAACAGCTTTATTCCATAAAAATCAATGATTTGTGAAAAAAGCGCTTTCGATTGAAAATCGTAGTTTGAATTCCCGTACAATAGGGTTAAATCAACCTACTTTAATCTGTGCTCAGCCAAAAATATTGAATTTAGCGATCGTCATCCTCCAAATCGATCTCATCCGGAAGATCATCATCCCCAATAAGATCATCCACGTTCGTGTCGGAATCTGAAGTTACATCATTATCGTCATCGTCGTCATCGTCTATTTGCTGTACGGGTGCTGGTTTCTTTATCTGGGCTTTTGCACCGGCCCGTTTCAGTCGAACCGCTATATCCAAATTTTCATTATCGTTGGCGATGTTTAGGGCTGTATCGCCGTTTTTATCCTTCATACGCACATTCGCTCCGCTATCCAGTAGCAGATTCACAACCCGGTCATGCCCCTCTCTTGCGGCCAGCATAAGTGCTGTTTGGCCCCACCGCTGACGTGCATTAACATCGGCACCGGCTTTAATAAGTAATTCTACGGCCTCCGCATTTCCCTCCCGCGCAGCAACAATCAGTGCCATATTGCCAATTGGAGTACCGGAGTCGAGTAAAAACCGAAGAATTTCGCTGTTTTTCTGTTCAGCAGCTCTGCTCAGAGCGGTGCCTCCCATTTTGGTGGCTACTCCGGGGTCAGCACCGTTGTTTACAAGGTATTCCACGATATCGATATACCCATTTTCAGCGGCGTAAATTAAGGCCGTTGAACCATTCTTATGACTCTCGTTTAAATCTGCTCCTTCCAGGTGCAGACGCTTAATTTTTTCGAGATTTCCATCTTTTGATGCTTGTAAAAGGGGAGATAACTCCATGATGGTTTTATTTAATTTTTTAAAAATTGTGTGTAAATGTTACCAAAAATTTCTGTTCGGTATATCTCAAATAAATTTGTCTTAATCAACAACTATCTGCTATTGAACATTATTTTATATGCTTAGCTTTAAATGTTTATAAAGATCAATTTTCTACTCTAAAGTCAGGTTGAGATTATACCCGTTTGCAAATTCAGAACCACTCATTCTTCTTCTTCCGGGAAGCTGTACTTCCAATAGTTCTACGGCGCCACTGCCCGTTCCGGCCAGCAGTCTGCCATCAACAAATTGTAGCTTTCCCGGCCGCATATTCTTATCCGGATCTACTTTCGATCGATAGATATTCATTTTTTCATCATCATATATGCACCAGGCAACTGGAAACGGATTCAATCCCCGAATTAGATTATGAACGTGTGTGGCGTCTTTTGAAAAGTCAATCTTAGTATTGTCGCGGAAAAGTTTTGGAGCCGGAGTAGCCTCAGAATCTTTTTGCCGGGTGGTTTTATAATTTCCTTCAGCAATCAGATCCGCACAATCAGCAATCAGCTCTGCACCGATATCTTTCAACTTATCATAAATATCTCCGGTTGTTTCCGATTGGCTGATCGGAATTGTAGTCTTTTTTAAAATCCGGCCGGTATCTACAGATTGATCTAGAAAAAAAACGGTGCACCCTGTCTCCTCTTCACCTTTTATTACAGCCCAGTGAATGGGCGCCGCCCCCCTGTATTTAGGCAGCAGCGAGGCGTGCAGATTGATAGATCCTTTGGATGGAATCTGCAGAAGGGATTCAGGCAGTATTTTAAACGCTACTACCACAAAAAGATCAGGTTTCAGGCCCTGAAGCTTCTCTTCCAATTCCGGACTATTCATGTTTTCTGCATCAAGCGTTTGAAGCCCGAGTTCCAGTGCCCGCCTCTTTACTGCCGTAGGTTCGGGCTCACCGCGCCGTTTGCGGCGTTTATCTTTACCACTGACAACCGCTATGATTTCGTGCTGCGAACGGTATAATGCATCCAGGCTGGGCACTGCAAAATCGGGAGAGCCCATAAAAACTATTCTCAGCGGATTCATAGACTACCCCTGTTCACTTTTGGCGACTAAAGGGTATTCAGTGGGCATTTGTCCGCTATTGATCTTATTTAATGCTGCTCTGTGAAGTCTTTTTTTAAACGCACTCAGGTAATCCAGAAAAAGGACGCCGTCGAGATGGTCGATCTCATGCTGAATAATTCTGGATAACCAGCCGTCAAATACTCTTTCCTGTGGTTTAAAATTACGATCCAGGTATTGAACATGAACCATTAGCGGGCGTTTAACATCATCGCGAACATCGGGAATACTGAGGCAACCCTCCTCCATTTTCACTTTTACGCCTGTTTTCTCAACAATCACCGGGTTGATAAAAACCATAGGGCCTTCATCTTCTTCGTCCAGCTCTTCAGTTACTGCATCAGCATCCATCACAAAAAGACGGACCAGTTCTCCTATCTGCGGTGCTGCAAGCCCCACACCATTTGAGTTATACATTGTATCAAACATGTCGCTGATAAGTCGCTGAAGCGATTCTGAATTCTCTTCTATCTGTTCAGTTTTTTTTCGTAATACACTGTCGTCGTAAGTAACGATCGGTAAAATCGGCATAGATCAGAGTTTCGGGTTAGATTCTAAAAATTGCTGTAAAAGATAAGCAGCCGCTGCCTGATCCACACGTCCTTTTTCTTCCCTTTTCTTTTTAGGAACACCTGAATCTGCCAGAATTTTTCTGGCATCCACGGATGAAAAGCGCTCGTCAACCATATGTACTTTCAGGTCCGGAAATCTCTTATTAATTACTTTTACGTACTCTTCAACCATTTTTGTTGAATGAGTAGGATTCCCCTGCGGAGTTAATGGCCAACCAACAATGATCCCCTCAACGGGGCCCTCAGATTCGATTTGACGCTTGATCTCAGCAAAACTTTCCTCAGGGGAAAACGTACCGATTGGTGTGGCAAACGACTTAAACAGATCCGTTCTGGCCAGACCAACACGTTTACCGCCAACATCCACGCCAAGAAACCTGCTAAATGCCGCAGACATTATTCACCGTTGTTATCCAGTTCTTTGAGCGGTGTTTTCAGAAAATTTTTCAGCCGCTTGCTCGGTTTAAAGTGTGTTTTTCGATGTGCCGGAACAAATATTTCTTCATTCGTTTTCGGATTTCTTGCCCTTGGCTTCGCTTTTGTTTTTTTCACTTCAAAGACGCCGAAATCTCTTAGTTCAATTCTGCATGTGGGATCAGCATCCATCATTTTTCCGCGTAGAGCTCCAATAACGGTATCAACCCACGGTTCTGCTTTGTTCAGCGGTACGTCCATCTCATCAGCTACTGCTCGTACTATATCTCGCTTTGTGTAAGTCACCATTTTAAATTGTTTTATATAAAAATTTGTATTTAACCTAAGCCTTATAAAAATAACAACTAACGGAGAGAAAAATTATTAATTATTTTTGATCAACTGTATAGATATATGGGCAACTACTATTACTCATATCTCAGAACGGTTTTTACACCTTCTACGCGCTCTAAGCGCTGTATCACTCGTTCCAGGTGTTCCAAGTCATTTATATAAACGGCCAAAATACCTTCGAACATGCCACCTTCGCTGCTCACGTTTATACTTTTCATGTTTGTTTGAAGAGATTTTGAGAGTACCTCGGTTAAATCGTTGACCAGTCCAACCCTGTCTTCACCAATAACTTTTACACCGCCAAGGAATTGAGTGTCAATGTTTTTCGACCAGGAGACGTCCACAATTCGTTCGCCGTCCGTGTTCATCAGGTGATGGGC
>CAZXYQ010000109.1:0-9644 GCA_964644975.1 uncultured Rhodohalobacter sp. | reverse complement strand
GAGGTCGAAGAGGTGCATCTTGATATGGGCGATATACGAGTGGATACATTTCGATCCAGCGGTGCTGGTGGACAGCACGTTAATAAAACGGACTCCGCTATTCGCCTGACCCATGAACCGACCGGGATTGTAGTGGAGTGCCAGCAGGAGCGGTCGCAACATCAGAATAAAGAAAAAGCGCTGACCATGCTGCGATCCAAAATCTATGAAATTGAACAGGAAAAACTGCGGGCAGAACGGGCAGCAGAACGGAAAAGCCAGGTATCCACCGGCGACAGAAGCGCCAAAATCCGCACCTATAATTTTCCGCAGGGCCGCCTAACCGATCACAGAATCAATTTAACGCTTTACAATCTCGATGATATCATGAAAGGTGATATCGGTGAGGTAATTAATTCGCTCAGAGTTCAGGACAACCTGGATAAACTGAACGCAATTATGAACTAAATTAACACACACTACCGGGGCGAGATGTTATATGCCTCAATCAATATAAAACTAACTTAAATAAGAGAACATTGAACTTTCCCAATCCTTTTTACCGCTGGCGTCCGCACCCATGGCACGGACTTGAAGTTGGTGCAGACGCTCCAGAAATTGTAAATGCTTTTGTTGAGATCACTTCATTCGACACGATCAAGTACGAAGTGGACAAAAAAACAGGGTATATGCGGGTTGACCGCCCTCAAAGAAGCTCATCGCTGCCTCCATCACTTTATGGATTTGTACCGCGAACGTACTGCGGTGATAGGGTTGGTGCCCTTTCGGATGATACCAATATCGGAGACGGTGACCCGCTCGATATCTGCGTACTGAGCGAGCGACCTATTGACCGTTCAGAGGTAATTCTGACAGCACGTGTAGTGGGCGGACTTCACATGATTGATGAAGGTGAAGCCGATGATAAGATTATCTCTGTACTTAGCAATGATCAGTATTACAAGGATGTAAACGATATTAGTGAAATTCCTGAAGTGCTGATTGAGCGGCTCCGGCATTATTTTGCGACCTATAAAATGATTCCGGGACAAAAAGTAGACGTTTCTGTCGAAAAAGTCTACGGCAGAGAGGAGGCATTTAAGGTGATTAAAGCTTCTATGGAAGACTACGACGAAATATTTGGTAATTAATCAATTTATTAATCAGTCAGGTACCATTAAATGAAGTATATAGGAGCACATGTAAGTGCAGCCGGCGGGGTGGAAAATGCACCTGAGAGGGCACATGAAATCGGAGCAACAGGTTTTGCGCTTTTCACTAAAAATCAGCGGCAGTGGAAGTCAAAACCACTTACCGAGGAGAATATCACACTTTTCAAAGAGCGGTGCAGCAAACTGGGTTTCATAATGGATGCCATTATTCCGCACGACAGCTATCTGATCAACCTGGGTCATCCTGAGAAAGAAAAGCTGCAAAAATCGCGGGATGCATTCCTTGTAGAGATGCAGCGATGCGAACAGCTTGGGATTAAACTGCTGAACTTTCATCCGGGCAGCCATCTGAACAAAATATCAGAGAAAGAATGCCTGGCCCGAAATGCAGAGTCGATCAACATTGCCCTTGAGCAGACAGAGTTTGTGAAAGCAGCGATTGAAAATACGGCCGGGCAGGGAACCAATCTTGGATTTCGGTTTGAACATCTCGCGGAGATGATTGAACAGGTGGATCAAAAAGAGAGAGTGGGCGTCTGTATTGATACGGCTCATGCTTTTGCCGGAGGATACGATATCTCAACAGAAGAGGGATTCACAGATACATTCGAGCAGTTTGATGAGATTGTTGGTTTCGACTACCTGCTGGCCATGCATCTGAACGACTCCAAAAAAGAGTGTGGCACAAATGTAGACCGTCACGACAGTCTGGGCGACGGGTATATCGGCTGGACCCCGTTTGAGATGATCATGAAAGATAGCCGTTTCGACGGCATTCCGCTGATCCTCGAAACTCCCAATACAGACCGCTGGGCGGATGAGATTGCTGCACTGAAGAAGTTGGCGGAGTGATTTTAACCTTCGGTTGGTACGGAATTGGAATTTTGAGTGAAGACAGGTGATCTGCATGGCTTCGATTTGCACGAAGCTTTGCAGTCAATGGAATCACTTTACAGTCTCTGTTTTTAAATCCAGTTTTTACGCCAGAAATAAATGAGCATTCCGATGGTGATAAATGCCATCAATACCAATGAGGATGGATAGCCGTAAAACCAGTCTAATTCAGGCATGTTATATGGACTAACTTCAGGATTGAAGTTCATACCGTAAATTCCCGCTATAAACGTTAGCGGTATGAAAATAGTGGCAATAATTGTGAGTACCTTCATCACCTCGTTCATGCGGTTACTGAGGCTCGACATATAAATATCGAAGAGTCCAAACACAATCTCACGGTTGGTTTCCACAATGTCTATCACCTGGACAATATGATCGTAGGTATCTTTTAAATAGACTTTTATGTCGTCAGATATAAGTTTCAGATCATCGCGTATTAGCGAGTTGATTCCGTCTCTTAACGACCAAACCGATTTTCTAAAATAGATGAGATCCCGACGCAAAGAATGAATTTTCTGCAAATTTTCAGGTTTTGGTTCATCAAGAACCTCTTCTTCAATTAACTCAATAGACTCACCCATCTCATCTAATGCATGAAAATAGTAGTCGATAATGGTATCTATCAGCGCGTAGGCAAGGTAATCGGAACCAAGTTTTCTAAGGCGTGTAATTTTTGATTCAAGACGTCTCAACACAGGATTAAATACCGGGTCGTCGCTCTCTTGAAACGAGAGCACATAATTATCCCCAATTACAATACTGATCTGTTCTGACTGCAGCTGAGAGCCGGTACCTTTAACAGAACGGTGTTTAATCATTCTTAAAACAATAAAAATGTGATCCGGATAAATTTCTACTTTCGGCCTTTGTGAAGTACTTACAATATCTTCCTGAACGAGTGGGTGCAGGTTAAAATATTCCCAAACGGTGCGTAATCTATCGATATCGTGCAAGCCTCTAACCTGTATCCAGGTCTTGGATGGATCCTGAAGATAAGGTTCCGATTTCTCAATTTTGTTGATTGGAATGACGTCATAATGATCTAGATCGAAATCATGAACAGTCATTAAAACGTCATCGAGTCTTTGAATACCGGTGTGAATTGCAGTTCCCGGAATTTGACCGGGAGGTTTTCTGCGTGTTTTATTTCCCCGGGTAAATTTCCTGAAACGTGACCCTTGTCGACTTGATTCATCATTTTCTTTCATAGTGCTACTTGCTTTAATATAATCAATCAGAAACGGTAACTGTTTTAGGTAAAGGTATTGCGGAATTGTTCAACGTTTCATGTTACGGTGTTTATGAATGATACTGAAAATTTATTGTGTGTAGATCGAAGATTTGAACCCTTACCTGAGAATAATTCCTTATTTCGGATGAAGGGTGAGCATGCCTGATTTTCGGTCATATTCTGTGTTGTTATCCATTTTCGTTGTGGCCAGACACGATGAAAATAAAGATTTTCCGGTCGTACCTGAATACATTTTTGACAGGGCTGTCCGAAAATTAATGTTTTGGGATTGATTACTGAAGTTAAGCGCGATGAAAAAGGTTTCGTCTGTCTTTTGAACTCGCAGAGCGTATCGCGGAGTTTCGCTGAGAAGACTGTAAAGATTAATGGGATTTCCTGGCCATTGGATTGGAAAAGAATGGGGGCTGATTTGGACTAAACTTATGGTAAGGCAAGATAAACTGGTCACTAATGGGCATCGTTCACTTTTGATCTCTGTCGCCTTATGAAGAGGAAAGATTACTTTCTGCCAGGGCAGCGTTTCGGGTAAACCACTTGTGTTTGGCTCTTCTTACGGGAGTTCCTTCAAAAACGGTGTTGAACGTCTCTTCATCGATTTCACTCCACTGTTTAGGGGATGGGGGCCGCAGTACCTGATCACGCGGAGTGAAATCATCTATGCTGCTGTACTTTGCTTTTCGGTTCCAGGGACAAACATCCTGGCAAATATCACAGCCAAAAACCCATGACCCGAGGCTCTTTTTATGTTCTTCAGGGATTCTGTCTTTAAGTTCAATTGTAAGGTGGGAGATACAGCGCTTGCTGTCGATTTTGTAGGGCTCATAAATGGCGTTTGTGGGACAGGCGTCTAGGCAGCGTGTACAGCGTCCGCAATGATCCGCTACGGGAGCATCGTAGACAAAAGGTGTATCAACGATCATCTCACCGATTAGAAACCAGGATCCAAGTTCTTTATTTAGCATGTTGCCGTTTTTACCCATCCATCCAAGTCCGGATCGCTCAGCCCAGGCTTTGTCCATTACGGGAGCTGAATCCACGAAGACCCGACCATCTATGCCACCGGCTTCCTGCTTCGTATATTTAAACAGTTTTTTTAAACGCGACTTGAACGTTTTGTGATAGTCGCGTCCACGGGCGTATTTCGCAATTTTTGGACCTGGATTTACCTTGTCATCCTGTTCATTTTTTTTGAATCTGTAGCTTGCTAAGACGCTTACGACACTTTTAGAGCCTGGAACCAAAACTGTCGGATCGATTCTTTTTTCAAAGTTATCCTCCATCCATGTCATGGTGCCATTTCTTCCTTCATTGAGCCAGTTTTCCAACCGTCTTGCCTCTTTATCGAGCTGACCGGCCCTCGAAAAACCACAGGCGTCAAAGCCGAGTTCACGGGCTTTTTGTCGGACTTTAATGGTGATAGCAAGCGTATCCATTGATGGGAGCTTAGAGTAATTAATATTCTAAAGATTGCAGAAACAGATGATTGCCGGATTCCAACGGAATTTTATGCATAAACTTGAATATAGCCGTTGAAAACTGGTATTGTAAACTTAATATATTGTTTAAGGAGAGAAACTCTTGATGATCCGAGTTGCATGTATAATCAATAACGTAAAAGCACCCCTTCCCCAAACGGATGCCTGCGGCGAAAAAGGGGGGTGAGGGGGATGTTCATCTAACTCTTAAAAACCAGTAAACACCCCTCTCTAAATTTCACTACGCTAGCGCTGCGTTTTCAAAAAAATGCCCCCTTGTTAGGGATGACTTTTTACTTCATCTTTTCATTTTGATTCAGAATCAAACTGAGGTTTATAAGTAATCAATAAAGGTCAGGCGTTATTCTTTAACGTCGATCAGCTCCACTTCAAAAATAAGTACGGATCCGGGCTGAATCGGGCTTCCGGGAGGAGGATTGTTACCGTAAGCGAGTTCAGAGGGAACGAAAAATTCGTATGTGGCTCCTTCTCTCATCAACTGAAGGCCTTCTGTCCAGCCTGGAATCACTCTGTTGAGCGGGAAAGTAGCTGTTTGTCCTCTGCTGTGAGAGCTGTCGAACTCTTCTCCGGAGATAAGTGTGCCTCTATAGTGTACTTCCACTTCATTTTCGGCGGTAGGCTGCACACCTGTTCCCTCTTCAATAACACGGTACTGAAGTCCGCTTTCAGTAACCATCACGTCATCATTCTGTGCATTCTCTTCCAGGAATTCAGTGCCAGCGGCGATATTTGAGCTGGCTTCTTCACTTCTTCTGGCTTCAGCTGATTGGGTAATTTCTTGCTGGAATGTCTGCATAAGAGACTGCATAGCCATATCATCTATCTGAGAATCACCTCTTGAAAGGGCGCGGTTTAAACCGTCGATGAACTTGTTATCCTCAAGGGATTCAACACCTTCAGAGGCCAGGCTTTGGCCGTAGAAAAATCCAAGGCTGTAGCTCACTGAATCCATTTGCGAATTGAGAGTTGAATCTCCGTCTGCTGATGGTGTTTCGCAGCCAATAGTAATAAAAACAAATAATAGTGCCGTTAGCACCGGATATAACATACGTTTCATAGTAAGAGCTTCGTTTAAGTAGAAATTGCTTTTTTGTGACATGCAAAAAGGTATCACTTTTTAAATGCGAACCAAAGAACAGCATGGAGATTTCTTTCTATTCAATTATTGTATTGAAAACTCGTATATTGTACTCTATAAATAAGCAATGTTCACTATTATAGTTTCAGAGTTACGTTATGCTTTTTTAAAGGAATGGTTTTGGTCAAGCGATATAGAGACTGTCTCCATTATAGGGAATATCATTTTACCTGCCACTACAAATTAATTTTACAGAAAGGATCCATTTGAAGTTTACTGATTTTAATTTATCCGACGAGCTAATCGCCGGCCTCAACGACCTGCAATTCAAAGAACCCACCCCGGTACAAGAACAAGCCATTCCTATAGTTTCAGAGGGCAGAGATCTTATTGCTGCGGCCTCAACAGGAACAGGTAAAACGGGAGCCTTTGTGATCCCTATTATGGAGCGCGTTCTCAAAAGTGACAGAAAGGGAATAAAGGCGCTGATATTAAGCCCAACCCGTGAGCTTGCATCACAAATTGATGAACAAATTTTTGCTATAGGATATCATGCCGGCATCTCCTCAGCAACGGTGATAGGGGGAAGTAACTTTTCGCAGCAGGCAAAAGCTTTAAAAGCCGGAGTAGATATTATCGTTGCTACACCCGGCCGGTTGATAGATCAGTATAAAGTATTGGGGATTGATTTTTCAAACCTGGAGTATTTTGTGCTTGATGAAGCGGACAGAATGCTTGATATGGGTTTTTTACCCGATATGAAAACCATTATTTCCTGGCTTCCAAAAAAACGCCAAACACTTCTTTTCTCGGCAACAATGCCGAATGAAATTAAAAAACTGGCGGGATCCATTATGACGGACCCCGCACTGGTTGAAATTGAACGGTCAAAACCGAGTCAGTCAGTAGAGCAGCGGGCATACCGCCTGCGCAGCAAACAGAAAGTTGATCTGGTTAAAAAAATATTTGAAACAATTAAGTGGGAGTCGTGCATAATTTTCACGTCCACGAAAAAAGGAACAGATGAATTACAGCGCCTTCTTAAACGTGAGGGAATAAAAGCCGCAAGCATACACGGCGATCGCTCTCAGGATGAGCGTAACAAAGCCCTTCAGGCTTTTAAAAACGGACAAGTTCCCGTTATTGTGGCGACAGATGTTCTTGCCCGTGGAATCGATATTAAAGAGGTGTCGATTATTGTGAATTACGATGTTCCAAATAATACGGATGATTACGTCCACAGAATTGGCCGTACGGGGCGGTATGATAAAAAAGGCATTGCTATCACATTTGTGAGTAAGCGCGACAGCCGTACTTTTTCTCAGATTGAAAACATCAAGGGAAATACAATTAAAACCATCGACCTTCCCTCAAATTTTAATGAGAAAAGTGAATTTCTGTGGGACGGCGAATTGAAAAAATCTTCGAAATCGTCCGACAGCAAAAGCTCTGGGTGCTCACCCTCCAAAAAAGAGAGTAAAGAAGACGATTCTGCACCATCAAAAACGGAAAATAAACCAGCTTCCAAACAGCAAAAGAGCAGTAACGGAAAATCGTCAGACTCACAACGTCAAAAGAGAAGTTCTTCATCCCGTACCGAAAAAGAGAAGTCACCGAATAATGAGGTGAAGAGTAAAGATCGATCGCCGAAACGAGCCGATGACCAACCAAGGCGGAGTAACGGAAAACGTGCGAATGAAAAAAAGGAGCAGCCGGTAAAAAAGGCAGTGGCAAAGGAAGAGAAGCTGAAGGAGAAGATGGCTGAACTAGAAAATGTAACCATTCCACCGGCAATAGAGAAAGCTGCTGAACGCAATAAAAACAGTTTGAAACCCGCCAAAGGATTTTGGGGTATTGTTAAAAGTTTTATACCAAAATTCTGATCTGATCTGATATGATGCAAAAGCTCTTTTCCGTGCTCATTTGGGCGGGAATCTGCGGTTTAGTGCTTGTTTGGCTGCCAATGCTTGCATTGGTGCAGCTGTTCGAACGCGATCCGGTTCACTACAGAACCGGTAAGTTATTTCGTAAGCTTGGATTTGCCATATCTAAAATCAATCCGAACTGGAATATCAACATTACGGGCCATACTGATATTGATGATCGCAACCCGTACATCATGGTCAGTAATCATCTTTCGAATGCGGATATCCCACTCATATCAAACCTGCCGTGGGAAATGAAGTGGGTTGCAAAAAAAGAGCTGTTTGATGTACCCGTTTTAGGCTGGATGATGCGATGGGCTCGTGATATATCCGTGGACCGAGAAGGGTCTAATAAGCGCATGGAGGTCTTTAATCAGGCTGTTCAATTTCTCGACTATAACTGTTCTGTGATGTTCTTTCCGGAGGGGACACGCTCGAGAGATGGAAAATTGAAGAGGTTTTCTCTCGGTGCTTTTGATCTTGCCATAGAAAAAGGCGTGCCGATACTGCCTATCGTTATTGATGGGACTCAGGAATGTCTTCCCAAAAAGACCTGGGTGTTTACGAAAGATGTTTACATCAAAATGAAAGTTTTGCCGCCCGTAGATACTACCGGCCTTACTGATGAAGACGTAATGGGGCTTATGGACCGTGTACGAGGTGAAATAGCGGCTCAGCTTGCTGAGTGGAGAAAGGCCCCAATGAGTAAAATAGATTCTACTAATGATTAGTATCCGTATTGTGATACTTTTTTTCCACTACCGGGTCAGCATCATCAACCATTTCTCCTTGTTCCTTTTTAAAAAAGAATTTCCAAGCTAATCCAATACCAATAAGAGAGAGAATTAGTGATGTTATTGGTAGAAACAGTTCGTAATCCATTACGATATGGATTTGACCGTAACGAACCAGAATCAACCAGAGTGAAAAGCAAATCAAGCCAAACTGCTTTTTTTGATCAGCATACGTAATGGTAAAAGCAGCTCCCATAAAGCTTGTGAGAAGAGTAATGAAGCTGATAAAAAATGCCCAAATGCCCGGGTAGATATTATACCTGAAAAGAGAGACTTCGCCTTCAAGTGCCAGGGAAATTCCCACTCTGATGAGAGTGTCTGCAGCAACGACAATTGCAATACCTATCAAACTTCCAATAATACTCTTTTTCATAATCTGCGGAGTAACTAAAAATTAGCTTTTACCTCGTTAGTTCACTTATAAATATAGAGAAAAAAGTTCGGTTTTATAATAAATGCTCTGTGAAAAGCTCAGCGAGTTAAAGGAATGATAACATAGGCCGACATCTATATTATTTCACTTCTTAACGGTCTAAAGTATTTTTTAGCTTGATAGAAACATCTGTTTCAACTAAATAAAGACTGATATTTTGCTATTGATAAAATCAATCCCCTGCGTTATCACGCATAAGCACACTGATTTAATCTCTGAGTCCAGCTGATGCCATTCTGTCCATAGAACGCATTTCAGCTCAACTTTGCGAAGTACTTTGCGACTATCTCCGAGAATACAAAAACAGTACCTTACATATGATAGGTTTTCTGTATTTGATTATAACGTATCCACCCGACAAACTGCATCTTGTATGTAGCCGGCCGATTGGCTATGGCTGGCTAAAGTTCTGAGGATAGAGAGAGCGCAGGTCGTTGTATTTGGTCTGCAGGATGTTGACCAGCACATGGGTGAGCCACTCTGTGGGGTTGACTCCATGCAGCTTACACGTTCCCAGCAGGGAATAGACCATCGCGGCCCGTCGGGCTCCGGCGTGCGATCCGGCCCCGAAGGTATTATAAAAAAGAGGACGCCCTGGATTTGTTATTTTTAAAGTCC
>CAZXYQ010000108.1:0-9652 GCA_964644975.1 uncultured Rhodohalobacter sp. | reverse complement strand
TACAACAAAATGAATGGGTAAATCTAAATGAAAAAATATTTCTGGGCCAAATTCTTGAGAGGCAGAAGAAAATTCATCGGTTCACAAAAATTTAAAAAAAGAGAAACGCACTCCTGAACGGGGCAAGGATAGGATGCCCGGGCTAACTGGAAACCACAGCTCCACGATCAACACAAAAACAGTGTTAACATACGGACTAGTGCAGTGTCTTCGATGAAATGTCGGATAGTCATCGGATGAGTTTTTCGAAAAATCTAGTCATGCTGGATCAATATATGATTCATGGATGACTCATCCGATGACTCTTAGGATAGCTCAACGTTGACACATCACTAGATGTATTGAAGTGTATTTGTTAGAAAGTTCTTGTGCCGTTTTAAACAGAAACAGCCTCTTTGCTGAAAAACTCCTGTGTAGTCGTTTTGTAAAGTGGCTTTCCAATCAGGGTAGCGGAGGTACAGCTCGTAATTTCAACGGCCACGTAATCTCCCTTTTGATAGTGCTCTCTGTCGAATACCACCATCTTGTTGGTGTCGGACCGACCGCTGAGCTGCTCATCTGATTTTTTGCTGGTTCCTTCGGCCAGCACAATATGGATGTTGCCGATCTCATTTTTATTTCGCTTCTCCTGGATATTCATCTGCTGTTCGATAATTTCAGATAGCCGGCGTTTTTTCTCTTTTTCAGGCACATCATCTTCATACTTTCTATGAGCCAGCGTTCTCTCGCGCTCACTATAGGCAAACATATAGGCCAGGTCGTACTCTACTTCCGCCATCAGGCTCATAGTGCCCTCGTGCTCCTCTTCTGTTTCGCCGCAAAAGCCGGCAATAATATCGGTGGAGAGAGAAACGCCGGGAATGATCTCCCGCATGCGGTCTGTCAGTTTTAGGTACTGCTCGCGCGTATAGGGACGCCGCATCCGTTCCAGCATGGTGTCGCTGCCCGCCTGTGCGGGAATGTGGATGTAGTTACATAAATTGGGCCGTTCGGCAATCAGGTGCAGAAGCGGCTCGGGAAAATCTTTAGGGTGGGGTGATGAAAATCTGAATCGCATCTCCGGATCCAGCTTGCTGGCTTCATCCATCAGGCGGGTGAAATCGATATCCTGGTATTTGTAGGAGTTTACGTTCTGCCCAAGAAGTGTGACTTCCTTATACCCCTGGTCACTTAGCTGCTGAACTTCCCGCAGGATGCTCTCCATCGGGCGGCTTCGCTCGCGTCCGCGGGTAAACGGCACTACGCAGAAGGCGCACATGTTATCGCACCCGCGCATAATCGATACAAAGGCGGTGAGTCCGTTTCCACTGGTTCGAACAGGGGTTATGTCGGCGTATGTTTCCTCGAGCGAGAGAATTACGTTTACGGCTTTACGACCGTCGTCTACTTCAGCCAGCAGGTTGGGCAGATCGCGGTAGGCATCGGGGCCAACAACAATATCAACAAGCTGCTCCTGGTCGATGATTTTATCCTTTACTCGCTCGGCCATACAGCCCATCACACCAACGGTAAGATGCTTCTTCTCTTTTTTGATAGATCGAAACTCTTTTAACCGGTTCCATACTCTGGTTTCTGCGTTTTCGCGAATAGAGCAGGTGTTTACAAAAATAACATCAGCCTCTTCGGCCGTTTTTACCGGTGTCATACCGTCTTCTATCAGTATGGAATTGACCACTTCCGTGTCGGCAAAGTTCATTTGACAGCCGTAAGTTTCGATGTAGAATTTTTTGTCGGACATAAATCAATTTCTGTTCAATTTTTCAGAAACCCAAGATAACGATCTTCAGGCAAGGTATAAATCAGATTTTCGTTTAATTATTGGAGTCGTCAATCACCGAAATGAGTTCAACGTCAAAAATAAGAGTTGCACCGGGATAAATTCCGCGCGGAGGTTCATCTCCATATGCAATAGACGCCGGCATGTAGAGCTCATATCGCGCTCCTGCCTGCATAAGCTGCAGTCCCTCAGCAAATCCTGAAATGACTCTATTTACCTGAAACTCAGCAGGATCATCTGAATTTCTTGATGTGTCAAAAGTATCGCCATAAATAAATGAGCCGGTGTATTCTACCTGCACAACAGAGTCTGGACCGGGGGTCTCCCCGTCGCCTTCTTCAATTACTTTGTACTGCAGTCCGCTTTCAGTTTCTTCAACATCTTCGTTAAGTGCGTTTTCTTCCAGAAAAACCGGGTCAATACTGTTATCGTGTATCAGTTCTACTTCGTAAATGAGGGTGGCGCCCGGTGGAATTCCCTGTGGAGGATTGTTACCGTAAGCAAGATCCGCCGGAAGCACAAATTCGTACGTAGCTCCTGTATTCATGAGCTGCATGCCTTCTCGAAGGCCGGTGAGCAATCCGTTAACATTAATCATGGTGGGCGTTTCCTGTTCATATGAGTTGTTAAACACATCACCATTAACAAATGAACCTATAAAATGGAATACAACTGCAGATTCGTCAGTGGGCTCAGCGCCATCGGCATCTTCCACAATCCGATATTGAAGACCGCTTTCTGTTACAGTTACGCCGTCGCGTTCTGCGTTTTCTTCGAGAAATTCAAGGTCGGGGGTGTTATCGTACTCTTCGAACTCAGGGCCTGTAGAATCGAGGCATGAAATCAGGAGTAGTGATAGAGCAGTGGTAAAAAAAAGAAGCGAGTATTTTTTCATGTCGAATGTATATTTGATGTCAGATAGAAGAATGATTCAGTTATCAGGCAATCATTATCCTTCCATCAGGAAAATGGTGCGGCACTAACTGGTATGAGGCAACGAGAGCAGGTGCTGTTCAATTGTAGACAAATCTGAGGAGAGATGGCGGTCCAGCTTTGCAGGCAGATCATCGTCATAAAACCCGGCTTCTATAGACTCTGCCCAGAAAGCTCGCTGTTTGTCGAGTACAGGAATTATATTTTTAATCTGTTCTGCATCAAAAAACAGGATGTTTCTGTGGAGCTCTTCCAATCCGTCCTGAATCTGCTTTGCAAGCATTACTTTGAACGATGTTCCGGCATCGAAATACTCCGTAGCCGAGTCGAGATACATATTTTGCAGTCCGAACAGGTTTAGGCGAATCGTTCGATAGATTTGAAGGCAGTCCTCCCGTTTTACAGTCTCAGTTGCCTGCGAACGGTAGTAGTAGAAATTGCGCATCAGCCTTTTGCCGGTGCCTAAACTCATAGCTGTAACTGCGGCTGCAAATTGAAGTGTGCTTTGATTTTCGTTTAATTTGGCCATTTTTCGGGGTTGGCTCTCCAGCGATTTAAGAGGTCGATATCATTTTCATGAATTTTACCCTCTTCGAGGGCTACGTCAATCAACGTTTTGTAATCGGTAAGCGTATACACCGGTATGTTGTGCTTGGCAAACCGCTGGTTGGCTTTGTCGAAACCGTAAGAAAAGATGGCAAGGATTGCGCTCACATCTGCCCCGATAAATTTCAGAGCATCAACTACAGATATTACCGATCCGCCGGTTGAGATCAGGTCTTCGATGACAATGGTTGACTGACCTTTGTCAACGCCGCCTTCAATCTGATTGCCAAGCCCGTACGCTTTGGCTTTTGCCCGAACATACGCCAGGGGGAGATCCATGCTGCCGGCCACCCATGCAGCGTGCGGTATACCCGCGGTTGCTGTTCCGGTAATCACATCCGGTTTTTTGAGATGGTTTTCAATGATTGAAATAAACTCCTGCGCGATTATTTTTCTGATTTTGGGGTACCGAAGCGTGAGCCGGTTATCGCAGTAAATGGGTGAATTCCAGCCTGAGGACCACGTGAAGGGGTCGTTTGGGCGCAAAAGTACGGCATCGATTTCAAGAAGCAATTTTGCAATTTTACGTGAAAAATCGCGATCTAATATTGTGTGTGAATTAATTGTGTCAATCATATAGCTTTTTCTGTAGTAGACTTTTCTTTCTTCTGAAAACCGGCCTTTAAAACCTCCCGCACTTTTTTTATCGGGATGGATTTTTTCGTTTTTAAAGTAGTGATACCAAGTAGATAACGGCAATCAGGCTCAATGATGCGTAAATTCCCGCCAGAAGATCATCGACTAATATACCATATTTTCCCGGGAATTTCTCTACCCGCTTAATACCAAGCGGTTTTTTGATGTCATAGAGGCGAAATAGCAGAAAACCGACAAGCAAAACAGAGATGCTTAAAGGCGTTTGAATTATATGAAGCGCAACTGCGTAAACAAGGCTCTGTCCGGCACATTCATCCATGACGAATTCGCCGGGGTCGTCACCTAGTTTTCTGATGGCCGAAGGAGCGGCAATAAGTGACAGAGCAGATGCGAAAATAGTGAGCAGTACAAGGCCGGCAGTGCCACCAAGCTGATAGGCTGCCATAATGAAGGGAAGAAAAAGGAGGCTTCCCCAGGTTCCCGGTGCTTTTGGCAGGTAGCCAGCGCCAAAAAGTGTGCCAATAAGAAGTAAAAAGGAGTCTGCCGTTTCTGCGCGGTTCATCTGCTATCAGAAGTCAGGAGTTTCCGGTTTACATAGAGGTATTCTACACCGGAATAAACTGTAATGGCTACAACCCCCATCATTCCCCAATAGAGAATGTCTGAGGAGAAAATCGTAGCAACAATTTCTGACGTAACACCCGGAATTAGCATCAGAAAACCCAGTAGAAGTGCCAGATAAAGATAGATCATCTGGATGGCAGTTTTGGCTTTTGCGGTTTTTCGGGTCTCCATAATAATTCCTTTACGATCGGAGTAGATGCGCAGAAGTGTAATGATAATATCCCGAAAGACAATTAAACCGATGGCCCACCATGGAAACTGGGATGGGTCTAAAAAAGGGAGGCATACAAACCCTGCGAAGGTCAAAAATTTATCTGCCAGCGGATCCAGAAATATCCCAAAGTCACTTTCTACTTCATATAGACGCGCATAATAGCCGTCGAAATAGTCGGTGAGTGCGGCAATTGTAAAAACAACAAGGCTGAGGCCCCGCAGTAAAAGGTCGTCCTGAATGAACAACAATAGAAATATTGGTGCCATTACAAGCCGAATCGAGCTGAGTATGTTAGGTAATTTATCCACGCTTTAAAGTAACGGTGTGTAGGTTAACTTGTTAAGAAGAATTTTAGAACAAATTTCATCGTAGGTCGACAAACTCCTATTTTCATCATCATGAAAATATCACACATCATCTCAATAGGCAATGAACTCCTGATCGGAGATACCGTAAACACAAATGCGTCGTGGATTGGACGTTTCATGAATGCTGAGGGGTTTGAGGTAGAACAGATCATTACCCTGCCGGACCGCTACAACCTTCTAAAAGATCAGCTAAAAATAAGTTTTGAGAGGGCTGATTTTACTCTCGTAACAGGTGGTTTGGGGCCAACTCACGACGATATTACAAAAAAAGTGGTGGCTGATTTGTTCGAGTCTGAACTTGTAACCGACCCGAATGTTCTGCAGCATATTAAAGAAATTTTCAGAAGGCGGGATTTCGTTTTCAGTCAGTCAAATGCAGATCAGGCTCTCGTACCGGATAACTGCAGCGTACTTTTTAATAAGAAAGGAACTGCTCCGGGGCTCTGGTTCAATGAGAATGGCCATGCACTTGCAGTGCTGCCGGGCGTGCCGTATGAAATGAAATATATTGTTGAGAATGAGATCAGGCCAAGGCTCGAGAGCGCGTTCCCGGCCCGGACGGTTAAATCGATACAATATTTCCACACTGCAGGCGTACCGGAAAGCACACTTAGTGATGATGTAATTGGTGACCTTTCAGAATTTTTAAATAACGGTCTCGAAGTGGCGTTTCTTCCCGGTCCAGGCGGCGTTAAAGTCCGTGTTGAATTTGAAGGTGAAAACCCGGCTTCTGCTGAGTCAGAAATGCTTAAATTCCGCCGTATGATTCTGAGTCGGGCATCAGATATTATTTTTGGAGAAGGCAGAGACTGCAGCCTGAGTGCTGTTTTAGGTAACCTGCTTGCTAAACAGGGCAAAACAATTTCGGTTGCTGAAAGCTGTACCGGCGGGCGCCTTGCCGATACAATAACCAACATTCCGGGATGCAGCCGCTATATGCTCGGAGGTATTATTGCATATGCAAATGAAGTGAAAGTAAATCAGCTGATGGTATCGGAAAAAGATCTAAATGAACAGGGTGCTGTGAGCTGCCGGGTTGCTCTGCAAATGGCCAAAGGTGTTGCAGAACAAACGGGCTCTGATATAGGCGTTTCTACAACAGGCGTTGCAGGACCCGGCGGAGGCACTGCAGAAAAGCCTGTGGGTACCGTTTGGATTGGGTTTTGGATAGAGGGTGAATGGTTTGCCCTCAATGCTGTACTTACCGATGATCGTGAAATAAACAAAGAGCGAACAGTAATGATTGTACTTGAAACTATCCGGCGACACCTCAATGGGATTGCTCACTACCCATATAATCTCACTCCGGTATATTCTTGATATACTTTCTGCTTCATATCATTCTATTCAATCCAGCGCTGCAGGATACGGTACCTCAGACTGCCCTGCCGGATACATTGGAGTTGGAAACCGTTCTTCCGGACACCCTGAATGGTGAAACAGAAATTACGGACGTAGCTGAAATTGAGGAGCCGGAGGAGTTAGTACCGGTACATATTTGGCGGTATGATAGTTTGCCCGGGTTTGAAACTCAGCTGACCGACAGCACGCTGAGGTGGGTGAACATGCTGAGCCTGACGAACCACTTTTCACGACGCCCGGGCGGAATCACATACAGGACCGGAACGCTGGGACGTATGGACGGTATTGACCTGCATGCATTTGAAAATCACCATTTTAATGCGGTTTTGAACGGTTTAAACATCAATGATCCGCTAACCGGAGCCGTAAACTGGAACCGTCTGCCTACACACAAAATTATGTTGATGGATGAGTCTGATTACGGGCCCTCTTATCGAACGGAGCTTCGTTTGAGAGATCACTACCTGGTAAAACCGCGTACATATTTGAATTTTGATGAGAGCAGTCATAGCTTTCGCAACCTGGAGTTTTCCGCAACGCATAATATTAATCAAAAAACAAATATTGAGCTGTCGTACTGGGACAGGCGAGACGGTATTGGGTACCGCCGAAGCGGCGTGGAGGGCAATCAGATTGTATTTAAGGGATATCACCAACTAACCCCGCGTTGGCTTATAAGACTGGGTTACATCAGTAATTCACTGGAACAGGAGCAGTCTTTTGGTTATGTGGTTCAGGATCCGGCACTGTTTACTTTTAACCCGTTTACGGAGACGCCCAATCAGTTGAGTGCTGAATCGGACGAATCATCAAAAGATATTTACCTGCAGGCGCACTACAGGAGGATAGGCAACGACAGGGTTAAATCTCAATTTGGATTACACTACCAGTCTGATGAACGCAGGCTCCGGTTTACCGCAGATACGGTGGGTACAAATTTTAGAAATATTGAGCTCTATGCCCGTCACAGAATTGGCGGCGATCGAGCGGCACTCTCCGCTACAGCTCGCCCTTTCTTTCTTGAGAACCGCACGGAGCAGCTTGATGAAAACCAATGGCTTGGTTTGAAAGGCGATATCGACGCACGGCTCTACAGCGGGAGGGGGGTCACGTTATTAGCACATGGCGGAGGATTTGTCCGGGATGACTCAAGGGCTGAGCTTTACAGCGGGGCGAAGGTGCAGTGGAACATTTTTCCAGGGTTTGAGGTGTCAGCCTTTGGCGGGTACTCGAACCGGTCGCCCGATCTGCAGGCTCTCTACTGGCAATCAAATTCGTTCTCAGGCAATACAGATCTATTGAACGAAGAGTCGCTAACCGGCGGGGCCGAGGCGGTCATTGGGCTGGGGAAATATTTTTCGGTTGGTGGAAGAGCTGATTACAGGGAAACTGTGAACGGTGTTTTTGTAGATTTGCTGTCACAAACTCAGGGAGAATTCCTGAATATTGATCCGTTTGCTACACTCTCGGCCAGCAGCTGGCTCGATCTTGAGTCCACGCTCTTTGAGGGCATGCTTTCGGCAACGTATAAGACGTACCAGTCGTCTGTATCGGATAATCTGATAAACCGAGGGTTGCAGACAGGGGGCGATAAAGTATGGCTAAAAGGAAATTTTTACTGGAAGAACTATCTGTTTGACCGGGCCACATTTGTAAAAGCCGGTATTGTGGGGATGTACTCTCCGAACTTTATGCGCGGAGCGGAGTATATTGTACCGCTGAACCGATGGCAGCACGGAACGGACGAATTTTTTAATCCACCCTATAGCAGGGTAGATATTGACGTTTCTGCCAGGGTGCGCTGGCTGATGGTCTTATTGAGATGGGAAAACATATTTGATCGCGTTACACAGCCGGGATACTTTGAAACAGTTGGGTACCCGATGCCTGAACAGCGCTTTATATTTGGATTACGGGTTTTATTCACAAATTAAACGATAGAAATGAGTCTTAATTATATGATAAAGGAGGGTGTTGCAGGTCTGTCTCGTGCCAGGCTGGCGGCATTTACCTCTATATTTTCGCTTTTCCTTGCAGTTCTGCTGATTGGTGTGCTATCCAGAGTAGGTTTCAATGCATTTGAAGTATCGCAAATGCTGCGACAACAGGTAGAGGTGGAGGTATACCTGCAAAATATTGATCTGCAAACCACGAACGATCTGCAGCAGAGAATTGAAAGTGAACAGTTTGTGGAAGAGCTGAGCTATATCTCAAGAGACAGTGCCTCAAAGATTTTCCAGGAGGAGTTTGGAATGGGCGGGGAGGCGATGGCGGACCTGAACTTTCTGCCGGCCTCATTTCGGCTAAAAATATCTGACCAGGCTACAGCTGCACAGATCGATTCGCTGATTCAGGTTGTGAATGAATATCAGGGGGTTGATGAAATTCAGTTTAACCTGGCGCTTCTGGAGATTCTGGAGGCGAGAACCGATCAGCTTGCAATTGCCGGGGCCACAATTGGTCTGTTTATCTTATTCATAGCGATGATTTTGGTCTTTAACACAATTAGGCTGACTATCTACGCCAAACGTGATCTGATCCGGGCCATGAAACTGGTGGGTGCCACCAATGGGTTTATCCGCCGCCCATTTTTGGTGGAAGGGCTGCTGCAGGGAATCATTGCGGGAACGGCTGCAGCGGGCGTGATCTTTATACTGTTTGAATGGCTGGTTCCGTCCTATCTGTCGCAGCTTGGGGTCCTGAGCTGGCCGTTTGGCCGGTGGTACTTTTTGATTGGCGGTGTTGTTCTGCTGGCCATGTTGATGGGGTGGTGGGGAAGCCGCTGGGCCGCCCGAAAATTCATTAAAGACACAACGATTTATTCATGAGCATGTTATAAAGATCTTTCGCTACGACGCTAAGGCGCTACATTTATACCGGTTTAGGTTTATTAATGTTTAATTTTAGCTCGTATGCATTTTTATCCATTATTTGGAACCCTCCATGATTTCACTTAGAAACGATACTTCAAATTATCATATCTGAATGGTTCCCAGGCATTACAAAACCGTTGCTTCGCCGCGCCGTTGCGAGAACCAAACAGGTTTCTTTCACTCCAAACCCAGTGATGTGCCAACGGATTAAAAGAAGGCCGGCAAATACCCCCGTTGCGCCTTTGCGCCGTCGCGAGAAACAAACAGATTTCTTTAAAATCAGAACCCAGTGATGTGC
>CAZXYQ010000107.1:0-9758 GCA_964644975.1 uncultured Rhodohalobacter sp. | reverse complement strand
GGCTTCCGCAACTTCTTTTAAAACCGATTTTAGTATCATGACATAATTGTTTGATACTAAACAACAGAATTTAAAAGATCTGTACTAAGAAGAGAATAGCTCTCTTTGAGGTAAATCGCACATTTCGATCAGATCGAGGCATCAGCACACAGAAATGTACCGCCGGAAGTACGATAAAATGGTTACACATTTTTGAGGGGAAGGGGAGTTGAAAAACTTTATTCGTAGATTATTAAAGTTTAAAAGAGAAAACTATAGAGATTCGGTGAAAAAAATAATTTATAAATTAAAACCACTCATAGACTTCTCTCTTTTGGAACACACACTCTACTACCCTTAGCTAAGGTTTAATACATTACAACTGACATGGAAAAAATTCAGTTTTTTTGGAATGAGTTAAAATCTACTTTTTGGTTTGTCCCTGTCTTGATAATTGTGATATCGGTCCAGATGGCAATGGGATTTGTTTATTTGGACGGACAGACAAATCTATCCCATGAGGGTCTTCAGCGGTTCTTTTTTGTAAGCAGTGCAGATTCCGCCCGAAGTATTTTGTCAACCATATCCGGCGCCATGATTGGAGTGGCCGGGACAGTCTTTTCGGTTACTCTTGTGGCTTTGACCTTAGCCTCTTCACAATTTGGTCCAAGGTTGATCAAAAACTTTATGTACGTTACGCTGAATCAAGTTGTTTTAGGTTCATATGTATCTACCTATCTGTATTGCCTTATCGTATTGAATTCAATAAGAGGCACAAATGGCGAAACTTTTATACCGTCCATCTCTATCCTTTTGGCAATTTTTATAGCCGTGGTTAACATCATACTTCTGATTGTATTTATCCACCAGATTGCCATGAGTATTCAGGCTAACAAAGTCATTTCTGATATTCATGATTATATCTCATCACAAATAGATACTCTGTTTCCTATCGGGATAGGGGAGGAATCAGATGCTGAAAATAAAGAACTGGCGGATGCTGCCAGGTCTCAATTTGATACCACTATTTCAGTCAAATCAGAAAAGAGTGGCTACCTTCAATACATTGACAGCAATTTGCTGTTAGATATTATGACGTCTGAAAATTCTCTTTTAGAACTGAATGTCAAGCCCGGTGACTACATGGTCAGAAATATTGAGATTGGAAAAATATATCATAGCAGTGAGGCTGATGACGATAAATTCAAAAATGTGAGAAGACATTTTATCATAGGAAAATCAAGAACTTCACAACAAGACTTTGAATTTTCCATTCATCAAATGGTTGAAATTGCATCCAGGGCTCTTTCAACGGGTGTAAATGACCCTTTTACGGCAATAGCCTGCATTGATAACTTAACAGCTACCATGTGTAGTCTTGCTCAGATTGATTTCCCCTCAAAATATCGATTCGATAAAGAAAATGATCTAAGGGTCATCGCAGTAACGTTGACTTTTGAGGGAGTTTTGGATGCTGCATTTAATCAAATACGTCAATTTTCAGCGGGGAGTCCGGCTGTTATCATCAGGCTGATGGAGTCCCTTATAACCATCAGCCAGTTTACAACTAGCGTAAGCGATAATAACGCTGTCAAAAGACATGCAAAAATGGTGTTGAATGTTGGTAAGGAATCCATAAAAGAGGAAATGGATTTAGAAGACTTGCTGGCAAGGTCAAAAAAATTGAAGGTAGCATAAAACCACACTTGCACAGTGATTAGTTTCGTTCGATTTATTTGTCATAAATAACGAGAATAAAATTTTCAGGTTACAGCAACCAATTAAATCTTAGAGGATTAAAAAATGAAGAGAGCCAATAAACCTCATTATCCCGATAAAATTTCCAAGATAGTTGTAATAGGTACATCTGCGGGAGGGCTGAGTGCCTTAAGAGACCTGATTGGTCAACTACGCACTGACTTTCCGGTTCCGGTTTTGGTTGTCCGGCATGTTTCTGCTGACGCAACGGGAAATGTAGTCTTAGACGAGCTCAATAAGTTGGATGGTTTGAAATGTGAACATGCAATAAACGGAAAACCATTTAAACCCGGGTATTTATACCTGGCGCCATCAGACCACCACCTGATGATTGGTAAAGATATGAAAATGCTTGTGACGAAAGGAGCTCTGGAAAACAGATATCGGCCCGCCATTGACCCGCTTTTTCGATCTGCTGCCGTAGAGTTTAGAACGGGTGTGATCGGGATCGTACTAACAGGCTATCTGGATGACGGAACGGCGGGAATGAAAGCTATTAAAAGATGCGGTGGAACCTGTATTGTTCAAGACCCGACGGAAGCCCAGTACCCGGATATGCCAAAAAATGCTTTGAATAATGTAGATGTAGATTATTGTCTGCCTATATCAGAAATGGGTACCCTGCTTTACAAGATCATTCCACAAAAATTGCGTAAAAGTAAACCGGTTCCGAAAGACGTTTTAACTGAGGCTAATATTGCCGCCCGTGTTTTGAGTGATTTACCTTCAGTGAATCAAGTTGGGGGACAGGTTCCTTTCAACTGTCCGGGCTGCGGAGGTGTCTTGTGGCAGGTAGATGAAGATAGTAGCTTGCGGTTTCGTTGCCATACCGGTCACGCTTATACGGCAGCTTCTCTTTTAGCTGAACAGTCAAAACAGATTGAAGAGACAATGTGGTCTGCGCTGCGCATGTTCGAGGAGCGTAAAAACCTGCTTACAGAAATGGCAAAAGGGGGAAAGGGCGTTGTTTCAAAATCAGTTCTTGAGAGGGAAAAAAATCACAGGTTCATATTGATCGGATAAGAGCCATTTTACTTACAGATGATAATGAAAAGGAGGATGACTTACCCTCCTGATGAAACTCAAGCTATGTGAACGTTTGTAGCTGAAAAAACTACTCGGAAAAAATCAGGCTACCATTTACATCAGCTTTTAATTTGATAGAAGATTCTTAGATGGATAGAAATCTTTTACGGTATTTGTTCAATGTATATATTTAGTCATGCCATGCTCCACCGGAAAAAACCAATACTCTACAAAATTCCTGGCGGAAACGTCACTGATTGATATTCATATCCATCGCAACTTTCAGCCGGATCAGGGGCCACAGAACGTGTATCGGTGCGATATTTGCGGAGAGTGGCATCTGACCAGTAAATCCCCCGAACGAAACGAGCGTTTGCAGGAGATGATTGATTCCGGAGAAATGAAGCGGAATCAGCAGGCGAGGCAGTGGGAGTGATGGTTATTTTTCATCAAAGATGGGTTGTATGGCCAGCACAAAAATTAGAGTTTGGATAAATTCTTTCACTATCAAAGGCTCTCGATTTGAGTAACAGTTGTTTAAATTCGTTACATTTTAAAACAGAATAGTTCTAACATAGTAAAATTTGGTTGAGATTACTTAACTCTTAAGAGAAAAGGAGATCGATATGACTAAAAAAAACGGATAAATCGTACCGTTGAAACATTAGAAAAGCTGCCTAAAGATAAAGTTCACGAGGTAGCTGAATATGCTGATTTTGTATTCAAAAAGTATGAGGAGCAAATACTCCAAAAAGGTTAGAAACCCTTGTCAGCCAGTCAAAAAGTTTTGCGTTTCTGCATAAAGAAGAGGAATTATACGATGAGAGTGATTTAAAATAAAAACATGAAGTAAGAAAGGCGATATCGTATTGATTTCACTTCTCTTTACGGATTTGTCAGGCAGTAAAAAGGGGCCTGCTGTAACTTTGATTTCAGGACGTTTAGATCTTACAGTAAGTTTTAAGTCAACACAACTTCACTGGAAAGAGCCTATACCCGGATTATTCACCAAGAAATTATGTCGGAAGCAAGGCGTAGGGAAAAAAGATACGGAAGAGTGCTTTATGTACTCTGAGTACGCTTTATTTCCCTATAACGAAGCTCTCGGTAAAATTTCGCCGCAAAACAAGTAGCTTAAATTAAGGCTACTATCTTTTTTATGTACGTTGAATGTTTTTAGTGCTTTAGATTGAATCACACTTAACTTCGTGAATATTACGGGCTACAGATTTACTTCAAAAACCCAATCCATCGAACGGCCTAAAGAAACCTTCTTTGGTAAGAATCGGCAAGATTGCCACAATTGATAAAGAGTTGGTGATTGGAAAATTGGGTTATATTGATAACCTCAGTTCGATTTATAACAAATTTCATTTATTCAGTATTAAATCTCCCCTAATAAGGGGAGATTTAGAGGGGTGTCCATCGTTTTTCAAATTCTGATGAACATCCCCCTCAATCCCCCTTTTATAAGGGGGACTTTTATATTCATAATTTAAGAATCGAACTCAGGTTGATAGTAAAATTATTGAGGAATTGGACAGATAACTGATTCAGATATTTGGTCTAAAATCAGACTGAGAAATTGAGTCTCAGTTCAGAACGAATAGAACTATTTCCACTGTTGCAGGAGCGTGAAGAAATCTTTGAGATGCTCCATAAAATGATGCGGTTTACCAATATGATTTCAGAAGTACCGATCAAAGAAGTATTTGAACGTTCAAATCCCGTTATTGATGTGCGCTCCCCGGGTGAGTTTGAAAGCGGACATATTCCCGGAGCTATAAATATACCTCTCTTTTCAGATGAAGAACGGGCCGATGTGGGAACGGTTTATAAGCAAAAATCACAGGAGGCGGCCACCGAGCTTGGCTACAGCTATGTGAAGCCAAAACTGCAGTCGTTTATTACCCGATCGCTTGATGTGGCTCCCCATGGTGATGTGACCGTTCACTGCTGGCGCGGTGGGATGCGGAGCCGTGCGTTTGGCGAGCATCTGTCAGAAAATGGGTTTAGTAGAGTCCGAATTGTAACGGGTGGCTACAAAGCATATCGCAATTTTGTGCTGGACGAGCTGGGCCGGCCTTACAATCTAAACGTACTGGGCGGCTACACCGGTAGTGGTAAAACTCATATCCTGCACGAGCTAAAGAAGCTGGGTGAGCAGGTTGTGGACCTGGAGGGCCTCGCCAATCATAAAGGGTCGGCATTCGGAGGAATCGGACTGGGGGAACAGCCTACCGTTGAACAGTTTGAGAACAACCTCCACCTGGAAATATCATCGCTTAACAGGCAGAAACCAATATGGGTGGAAGATGAAAGCCACAATATTGGATCTGTCAAAATTCCGATGCCGTTCTATAATCAAATGAGGCAGGCTAAGCTCTATTTTTTCGATATCCCAAAAGAGGAGAGGGCAAAGCATCTTGTAACTGAATATGCTGAATGTGATAGCGAACAGCTGGCCGGGTCTATCCATCGAATATCAAGACGGCTGGGCGGACTGCGGAAGAAAAACGCGATTGAACTCCTGAAAGAAGAAAATTACTACAAAGTGGCTCTAATTACGCTGGCATACTACGATAAATTTTATCTGAAAAGCATGGAAAAGCGCGATAATTCTGATGTTGTTCGCACTTCTCTTCTGGCCGTTGACCACAAACGAAACGCACTTTCTATTTTAAACATAGCCCAAAAAAAATGATTGATGTAAAACTGACGCAGTACAGCCACGGTGCCGGTTGCGGGTGCAAAATATCTCCGGCCATCTTATCAAAAATGCTGGTGACCAATCAACCTGGGGTAGATGATGAACGGCTGATCGTGGGAAACAAGAGAAGAGATGACGCTGCCGTGTATGATCTGGGTGACGGTACCGCAATCATAAGCACAACCGATTTTTTTATGCCTATTGTGGATGATCCATTCACATTTGGAAAAATTGCGGCAACAAACGCCATTAGCGATGTGTACGCTATGGGGGGAGATCCAATGCTTGCTATTGCCATTTTGGGATGGCCGATTGATAAACTGCCTCCCGAAGTTGCGCAGGAAGTGCTCGAAGGAGCACGGTCAATATGCGCCGAGGCGGGCATGGCGCTGTCGGGGGGGCATAGTATCGATAGCCCGGAGCCCATTTTTGGCCTGGCGGTAACGGGGCGCGTTTCGCTGGATAAATTAAAAAGAAACGATACGGCAACGGAGGGATGCCGGCTCTATTTGACTAAGCCGCTGGGTGTGGGAATCTTCTCCACCGCCCAAAAGCAGGGTAAATTATTGGCCAAGCACGCATCGATTGCGCCAGACTCGATGACGGTTCTGAATCGTATTGGCACCGATTTGGCAAAGATTCAGGGGGTAAGAGCCATGACCGATGTAACCGGTTTTGGGCTGTTGGGTCACTTGACTGAAATGTGTGAGGGAAGCAACGTGTCTGCCGAGATTGAACTGGATAAAGTGCCTGTTTTTGAGGAGGTCTACAGTTACATCCATCAAAGTTGCATACCCGGCGGTACCTACCGAAATTGGGAAAGTTATGGAAACCGGATCCGCCTGAAAGATGAATCTGACAAATTAATTCTCTGCGACCCTCAAACAAGTGGAGGCCTTCTGATTGCTGTGGATGACGATTACGCAGACGAAGTGGAGGCCCTGCTTACCGCTCACGATATAAATCCGGTTTCGTTTGGCAGACTCATGTCTAAGACTGATACTCTTGTTAAGGTTGTGTAGAGGAGATTATTAATCGCGCAGTAATTGTCCCGAATAGCAGGACTGGAAAGACACCAGATTTATTTAGTGCACTGCAACACCTGCAGCTCAAATTTTGGGTACTATCTATTTAGCATGTGAAGAGAGTGAAGATGTAACAGGTACAGAACTAAAAATAGACGGTGTAGTGTTAGCCGGGAAATAGAGATAGAATGCTTTACAAAAAACACCTTTGGCTCAGAATCCGGGGCAACTAAATTTTACCGGCCTGTAAAAGGTGTTATTAAGCCAGAACAACTAAAACAAATCCGGACTAAAAATGCAAGAATGATGCACTGCACATACTCGCACTAAAAAATGGGTTCTGTTCAGGCTACGGTTATTAATATACTTATGAAATCCCTCCCCTGAACCGCTCCCTCAATTCCACAATATAGATCGCTAATTGATCGCGTACTTCCTTGCCTCTGTTGTAAAAGTCCGTGAAGGTTTTTTTGTCAATAATCTTTTTGTCTTTCATTTCCTGAAGGGCATTCAGCATTCGGTTGGCGGCTGTGAGCCCTCTCTTGCAGTTGGCAATATTTCCGCCGATGCTTTCCATTTCAAATCCAAGCCCGAAACCACCCGCAATTTTTGCAGGTGGTATGATCACAGAGCGCGCAAACGCATCTACTGATTTATCATCGGCATCATTGAGCTCTTTATCAATAAGATCCATGGCGTCAATAGTATATTCAAAAGCATTTTTGTAAACCGGGAGATTTTCGAAATCGTCTAAGTTGGCCTGCTCATAGCCTGTACTTCTTTTCCACTCTTCGCCCTCGTCCATTTCATCAATGATAAAATCTTCTAAAAAGTCATTCTCACTCTCAAAGTTATCCAGCCTGTGAAACCATCCCATTTCAATGGCGATTAATTTCTCACGGTCGGGGTGGTCTTCATATTTTTTGTACAGATGCAAATACTGATCGGATCTTCTGTCAGATTCTTGCATGAACTCTTCCCATCGATGCTCATCCCAAATTTCAGGTTCATTGTCTCTGTCAGGGTCAAACGGTTGATTCTGATCGCTCATAACATTCTCCTCTTGTTCGTTGATGTTGTGTGTGAATACATGCAATGTAAAACCTGATTTTATTTCTGTCAATTTGGATTTTCTTAATGATACTTCCCTTCTTTTTATTGCGCTTAAGAATATAACTCCGGTTCCTTGCATATAGTCCCGGGTATCCATCAACTTTATGTCAGGCAAACAACTATGCTAAATAAACTCAAAAACATAAAAGAGCATTTTGCCCAGGGGAGAAATGCGATAACATTCGATGCTTCACGATTTAACGATCCTCTTGCAGAACAAATTCAATGGACGGTTCTGAAATCTGGCGGAAGCAGTTTCCAAACCCACGCTCTTGCTGATTTAGGGACTTCCAGAATGGAATTTCAGCCAACATTGAAAAGTAAAATGTTCAGTTTGATTTTTATTGTAGCAGGAATTGCATTCCCACTTTTTTTTGGGGCGACTGCAATTGACTTCGCTGAACCGGATTCTTTAATGTTCGCTGGTTTTATTTCTTTATTTGGCCTTATTTTTATTGGGAGCGGTATTTTCATGTATCGCAAAAATTCTGTTCCCATTGTATTCGATAAAATAACGGGCCGATTCTGGAAAGGGAGACAAGTTCCGGACAAACAAACCGAAATAGATAAATCGGGTCAGGCACCTTACCTGAGAGATGTTCATGCCATTCAACTGATCTCACAATATGTTAAATCCGATAAGTCATCGTACTACGTGTATGAGATGAACTTTGTGATGAAGGATACTAAACGCTTTAACGTGATGAGACACGGAAGCAAGAGAAATATCAGGCAGGATGCAGAAAAATTGTCGAAATTTATCGGTAAACCGGTCTGGGATGCGGCTGGATAGGATTTCGGTCACGGCTGTCCAAAACATTTTTGATGTTGATAAAAAGTATCTGTTTTATAAAAATAAACCCGATTTTCTACCACATTTAAAATCAATCCCCTTCGTTTTCCCGCAGAGGCACGCAGATTTACTCGCTGAGTCCCGCTGATGTTCTACTGTCCAAAAGTTGTCTTTCAGCGCAACTCTACCGAGGTAATTTGCGAGAACATAAAATCCGATACAATTGATATTATAGTATTACCGGAATTGATAACAATGTTTTGGACAGCTGTATATTTCGGTAATTGTCGTCTGTATATCATTATATCATTCTACTTCTCATCATACGGACAGTGCCGGCAGCCGTTCCCGCAGCAGTAGCCACGGTTCAGTAAATAGTGTTCGGTTAATACAAACAGGCCCTGTTCATTGATGTAATAATCCAGGCCCTCCTCCAGTTTAGAGGGAGATTTGCTCCGTTGGGTACCCTCTCCCTGTTTGGGCCTGTTTGAATTTTCTTTTGCCATTAAATTAAGTTGTTGCAACTGGTCGGGCCGGAAGCGACCAGTACGATTTTGCACATTCAACCGCACCGAACATCGCAGCCGAATAGAACAGAGTGGAGGTCAGCGTGTTGCGGAAAAATGGAATTGCCGCTGAGTAGCAGGCAATCAACCCTTCCCAGCTCATCGGGTAGAGGGTGCCTGTCACCCACACGGCAAAATTGGTGACGATAAAGAAACAGACCGCGCCGGCGAGAGTTCCGCCCAGCACACTGCCTGCGCTGATTTTTTTACCAACCGGTATCCCTATCACAACAATGGCGATCAGTGTCAGATAGATCACCAGCCGCATGACGGTAAACAGCTCATACCCATGCATCCACCACAGGCCCAGATCGCTGACGATCATCACGGCCAGCGGCAAAATCCACGCCCACTTCGTAAACCGGAAATAGGCTCCGGCAAACAGGGCGATTGCAATAATGGGAGTGAAATTGGGCGGATGAGGCAGCAGTCGGGTTGATGCTGCCATCAATACAAGCCCTCCAATAATTAAAGCCAGTATTTGTTTAGAATTCTTCATTGTGTAGGTGGTTTTGGTTTTAAAATAAAATCGTATCCCTCGACCGTCGATTGCCTCTTTCGACTGTCGAGTCCCGTGTATACTCGGTGGTAAATCAAGCTAATTTCACATGCCTGGGTATTGGAATTCGTCGCACGAAGAAAACAATCGTCCAACGAGATCTAACCCCTCGACCGTCGATTGTCTTTTTCGACTGTCGAGTCCGGTGTATACTCGGTGGTAAATCAAGCTAATTTCACATGCCTGGGTATTGGAATTCGTCGCACGAAGAAAACAATCGTCCAACGGG
>CAZXYQ010000106.1:0-9828 GCA_964644975.1 uncultured Rhodohalobacter sp. | reverse complement strand
AAGAAGATTTTGACCTGATGACTGACGTAGACCGAACCGGTGAGCGCGGATATCATCAGGTGATTATTTATATGGGCGAAGAGGGACAGTCAGAACGCCACGAAGGGGCCATCTCGCAGCTCAATCAACTACAGCCGGAGCATATTAAATCGATTGTAGTACTGAAAGGTGATGACGCCGTTGAAGCGTTCGGTGACAGGGCAGCGCACGGCGTGATTTTGGTCAAAACCAATCAGGATGTTGAATCCTACAACAGAACGCTGCAGACCCTGGGAATGGAACCCGATCTGTCTGCCTTTCCGGAATCCGCTGATGCCGGCCACGATCAGGGAGATTACTTTGTAGTTGTAGAAGAGATGCCTGAACTTGTTGGCGGTCTCGCATCAATTCAAAAAGAGATCAGATATCCTGAGACAGCACGCCGTGCAGGAATTGAGGGCCGCGTGTACATACAGTTTATCGTGAACGAGCAAGGTGATGTAGAAAATCCAAGAGTGATTCGTGGAATAGGTGGCGGAGCTGACGAAGAAGCACTTAGAGTTGTGAAGCACGCCAAATTCAAGCCCGGCATACAGCGCGGTCAGCCGGTTCGCGTTCAGTATTCACTACCGATTGTATTCAGACTTATGGGAAATAATAATGATACTGATGGCACATCCAGTTTGAATAACAATGACGTGGAGCCCGGAACTATGATTGTAAACGGTTATTACGGTAGATCAAACGGAACACAAATTGAAGCCGCTACCATCACCGGCCCTTCTCTTGACCAGTATACAAAGTTGGTTCCCAGGGTTCAGCAGATAAATAATTAGTCCTTGATTTTAATTTGATGGCATTTTTTCAAAAGCAGTTGCAGATGCCACTCATCTAAAAATCAGTTTTGCAGGGTACGGTACTGCTTTCGTTGACCTGAATAATCTTTAAGCTGCGAATCAAATCAACATAATTGTAATAGCGAAGCCGTTGGGGTTTCGCTTTTTTATTTTATAGGCAATGTGTTTATTGGACGCTCCTCTCACATTACAATCTATCATCTAAATTACCCGGGCATGGATAGCCGTTCATCTTTGTATCTATTCTCTGTTTGCATCAGCCTGCTACTTCTGTCTTCGTGCGGCAATTCCCGGACTCTGAGTGAAGAGGATCTTGAACAGATAAGCATCAACGTTGAGCATTTAAAATCTGAACCCAACTATTATCAGTTAACTCTCTCCGGATTTGAGAATATTGAAGCTTCACTCTGCAAATCTGCGCTGAACGCGCTTCAGGATTCCCGGTCAGATGACATTATTGAAATCATTGAACTATCTGCTGCAGAAAACGAAGCCCGGAGTTCACCTAAAATCCGGGCCTTCATCAACGAACCCATATCATTAAACCGAACCTTATGGGTTTTCGGAAAAAAACACTACCGTGATCATCATGTAGATTACGAGAGTCAACTCAATGGAAATGAATTCCATATAATGGACCGGATGCCCGAACTGATTGGCGGCCCCGATGAATTACAGCGCCACGTTCGATATCCTTCGGCTCTTGAATCAGAAAATATTGAGGGAGAAGTTGAACTGGAGTTTATCGTAAACGAATTTGGAGAAACGGAGAACGTAGTTGTTATAACATCACTTCATGAGACAGCCGACAAGGAAGCCATTCGCGTAGTAAAAGAGGTCTCACTTCACCCCGGTGAGTATGATGGAGTTCCTTTCAGGGTGCAGATTACGCTGCCGGTCTGCTTTCGGAATTCGTAATCTGGTATGATAAGTGTTCAAATCAAAAGCCGTTTTAAATTCCGGAAGCAACAATCAGTATCAAGCAATGCTTTTGACACTTTGAAAAAAGCTTGCCAAAATCAAAATCTGCTTTTCTGTTTGATGTTAAATCAATAGTTCACTTTCTTTAGTCCAAATTTTTTATTTGAAACACCCTGTACATAATCTCGTACACGCTTTAGAAACGGTTTAAATCGATTATAAGGACCATTTATGGCAGCTAAGCTCAAAAAGTCACGCACCAACAAAGTGCTTGCCGGTGTTTGTGGTGGTATCGCCGAGTATCTCGGCTGGGAAGCCACCCTTGTGCGTATCATCTACCTTATCCTTGTGTTCACTTCAGTTGGAACCATGGTACTTTTCTATTTTATTCTTGCTCTGATTATGCCTGACTAAATTTTCTTGATCTTTTCTGTTATTATTGGTCCTATACACTGTTAAAGAGTTTACTTACAACCACTTTTTAATCAGACGCTTATGAGGCTTGTAATTGCAGGAGATATTGTTAGAGGTAAACAGTGGGAAAAGTACCTCAGGGAACGTGCATCCGTGCGCGAAGCTATCGTCACGCCTGAATTTCGCGGTGAAGACACAGACGCAGTCGTTTTGCTCGATGACTCAGCAGCCGGACTCGCACAAGTCTTACAAATTATAAAAAAGGGGTATCCTGTCTACCTTGTATCACCTCTTCCCACAGATATTGATGAGCTTCTAAAAGTGTATCACGCTTCCGAAGAGGCAAATGTAAGCGTACAGTTTTCCCACTGGGCCAGTTTCTCATCTATCACGCGATACATGAGAAAATATATCAACACCGGGCCACAGTATATTGAAATTCGCAAGTCAGATCGCGGACGAACCGTACCCCGTCCCGATACGTTTCGGCAGGCGTGGGTGGATGAGCTTGCACTTATAGTTACTCTGCAAAACGGCAGCGTTCAGCATATCACAGCAAAGCCTGTAGTGCTACAGGATCTTACCGCGGGCATTCACATCTCTATGCGATTTGACAGCGGTTCCGTTGCATCCATTCACTATATGGCAGTTTCTCCCGCTGAAAAGTATGAAAGACATATCCAAAGCAATAATTCACTATTTTTTTGCGATATTCTAGCCCAAAAAACAACGCGATACAGCGCAGAAAACAGCACCTCGCTGCTCCAGGCAGATTACAACACGTTTGACTCTACAGACACAGCCTCAAACTCACTCGATATCTTTATACGATCTGTTAAAACACGTAAGCCGAGCGGTTTTTCTGCGCTAAACGCTCTTCAGACCGCCCGCCTTGCTAAAAGAATTGATGATTTGATTAGAAAAGCGTAGAGCGATAACGCACCTCGTCTGACGATTGCCGTTTTCGTCGGACGAATTCAGGTGCTTCTATTTCCTGCTCCAAGCTTTGCAACACGCAATTAATGATCCTTTAGGGAATAAGGGAGACTTATTGATGCTAAATCACGAGGATTATTCATTGAACTCAGGTTGTTAGGATCCCAATCATTCTTGCCAAAAGTTTTATTATGTAGCAGAGAGTTTCTGCATCAGTTTCCGCTTTGCAACCGGCAGTATGGTTTGCTTAAATGAAAAGTCCAGGTCGGTCTGGAATGAAAATGTAGCTGGATTAGGGAGCTCTTTTTCATCACGAATCAGATCAAGCTTCAGTGTATTGGGCGATAGCTCAACTTTCTGTTTATTCAGAGACTTCAAAAATTTCGTTTTTAATGAGCGATATTTATCTTCCGCACTATGAAATATTGATACTTCAAAGCGGAACAAGTTTAGTTTACTTATCCGGTTATCAGGAAGAAAAAAGTACCCTTCGTCCATATAGCTGGGCACAATTCCCACGTGCTCAACAGACAGCTTTTCAGATACAAATTCGTGAATCGCAACTCCTTCATGGATCGTTTTTTCAATATGAGGAAGCGCCCAATGAATCAGCTCCTCAACGCGCTGCAGATCTGTTCCGTCCACAAATACCACTTCATGTTCTATCTCGCGGTTCACCCAGTCAATTTTGCTGATCCGTTTCGGGAATTTATTTCTCAGGTCGGTGAGGTGTCCAATTACTTCTTTCAGCGTTCTGTTAATTTCAACTAGCTGATTCAGATGCGGATAGACTTTGTAATACTGAAATTCAGCTGAGATCTTCTTGAGTTCACCAAGGATAATATACTGGCGTTTTTCAAGATCATCCCTCACTTTCGTAAAAAGTGACAGGTTCAGTTGAGATTGATATTTCATGGAAACCTCCTGTAGGGGTCAAATGGGTAATAGCTATTAAACGCTATTCAATTGAGTGCATTTTGTCAAGATTAATTATTTATGAATCTCCCATAAATTTTTATCGGATATGCCGGAATTAACTTTAAAAAAGAATGCAGATATTTCTAGTGCCGGCTACACAGGCAGGAGCTTGCGCCTCAATTTTTTTTCAAATCACGGTTTTAAGTAACTTTTATTACTTTATTTACGTATGGTCCGTTTATATCCATCAAAACAGTGCGTTCATAATGAAAAGCTACCTGTTCCTTTTTACGACAATACTTTTAAGTCTCACAATTGCACCGGCTGTTTCGGCATCAGACTATTCAATACCCAAAGTTTCTGTAACTGTTGATATTATGGAAGACGGTACAGTTTCTGTTAGTGAGCGCTACACCTACCATTTCAAAGGAGCATTTAGCTGGGCAGAGGTAAGCGTTCCTTTTGCCGGGTTTAGTGAAATTCGTAATATCAGAGTCTCAGAACCGGGCGGTCAGTATATTAACGAGAATAGCGGGGAAACCGGTACGTTCAGCGTAACGAAAGAGAGCGGTTCAGTAAATGTACGCTGGCACTACAGCGCGGAGGATACCTCAAAGGTTTTTACGCTTTCTTATGAGCTGACCGACGCTATTATCGTTGGCTCTGAATACTCAGAATTCTACCGAAATTATCTCTCCTCTTCGCGCGATAAAGCCACTGAAGAGTTTGATATCACCATCACTTTCCCCGGTTCAGTTGAGACAGATCAGCTCTATGCGTGGAGTCAAATATCCGGTCAGAGAGAGGAAATCTCGAACATCGGTGAAACCATATTCCTGCAGGCAAGTAACATCTCAAGGCGACAAACCGCTATAATCCATGCTGTTTTTCCTATCTACCTGTTTGACCGGGAGCAGGTTCAGATTACCAACCCCGAATTTACATTAGAACAGGTACTCAAAGAGGAGGAATCTATAAGAAAGGAAGCTGAAAAACGCGCAGAACGAGATGCTTTTTACGCATCTGTCACAATAGAGGTGACGATTATCATCAGCCTGTTGAGTATTGTGCTATTTATATTTCTGTATAGGCGTTACGGATCACGTCACTCCACCGGAACGCTATCTGAACGGGAGACGCTCGTTATACCCGATCAAAACCCGCCTGCTCTTGTGGGGAGACTTCTGACCAGCAGTATGACAACGGGCAATCATCTTGTAGCTACTATTTTTGATTTAGCCCGCAGAGGATGGTTCATTATCCGTGAAAAAAAACCCGATGAGGAAAAAAACAATGGGTGGTTTTCAGCAGGAATTTCAGAAAAAAATGAGTTCATTATATCTATAGGTGAAGATACTCCTTCAGATAATTTGAGAAGCTATGAGAGTCTGGCTGTAGATTTTGTGTCAGAACGGATTGAAAATGGTGACAACACATTTAGCAAAATCCTCTCTGGAAGTGATAGTAAAACAGCAAGCTGGTATGCAAAATGGCAAAAGAAGGTAAAAGAGAGTTTTGATGAAATGGAGTGGATCGACAAAAAAAGCTATCACGGATTATACCTGAATTTAGCGGGTCAGTCGGCTTTTTTGGCTGCTGCTATCTGGCTGATTATTTTTGGTAATGAATTTGCCCTGATTGCAATCGGCGTAACAGGTCTCATGCTCACAGGATCATTTTTAATCGTCCGCCGAACGAAAACTGGTGAAGAGGTTTATAAGCGCTGGAAATCTTATTTGAAGGGCCTAAAAAATGCAGATAAACGAACTGTCCGCATGGAGACTCTGGACAGGCACTTTATCTACGCGACGGCCTTTCATCTGAGCGAAAAACAAGTGAATACTCTCATAGAGTCAACCGGTCAACCGTCGGCTCAGCTATTTCCATGGATTATACTGATGCAGGGATCTTCACATACGCCGGCAACGATTGCGTCTTCGGTTTCAGCGCTGGCCTCCTCCGGCACAGCTTCCTTTTCAGGTGTCTCGGGAGGAACGGGAGCCGTTGCAGGATCCGTCAGCGGCGGAAGCTCAGCGAGCGCCGGGTAAAAAGGTATGAACTGCCTTGGGAAAGAGCCCACAAGGTAGAAACTTGGATCCTATAACTTTTTAAATGATAAGGAGTTTAGTCTAGGGCATCCCCCTTACCCCGCAGTTCGTTTATTGTTTGTACTCAAAAAAAGAAATCAAGCATCGTTCATCCTTATCTGTTACACGGCATCGGGTGCCAGGTTATACCACGAACTCAACTTGACAAAGAAGAAACTACGGGATGGTATGAACTACCAAGGGATGTTCCTCCTTCTTTCGTCAAGTTGATGATTTCCCCGTATATTGAAAAGACTTATTTTAAACGTATAAGGGATTCCTTTGGAAGAAGCGGAACTTTTATCTTTTCCGGCAAAAATGGTCATGGAATAAAACCACTTATGATTTTAAATTTTCGAGCCGGCTCAATTAAACAAGTCCCGGATTGCATCCCTGATCTGTTCTCCACCGCTCTGAACAGCTGCCCGAAGTGCTTTCTCTCCTACTTCTTCGGCAATCTCTCGAATAACATCCTCAACAGCCTGTTGACCGCCACCCCGACCCAGATCGTTCAATTCAATTTCGGATATCTCAACTTCGGCAGATCGCTCTCCACCGACTTCAGTGTATAGCGCAACGCTGCCATTTTGAAGCAGAAAGTGCTCTATCACCATTTCAGAATCAGATGCTTCAAAAGGCTCCACGCTGTTTATATGGTCCAGAATTTCCTTGATGTTATTTTCAGGAAGCTTTTGTTCGACATATATCAGCGGTGATTGAATCAATATTTCTCTTATTATCACCTCATCGGAAAAGAGCGTCATCAGATCCAGTTCAATTGAAAACTGTTCAACCTCCACAGCAAAGTCACGGCTATACCCTTCGGGGTTAGCTACGCGGAACCCGCTGATGGTTCCCTTGCCGGAAAACGGAGATATTGAGACGCCTGAAACCGTAACTGAGGTTCCGGTCATTTCAGAACCGATATCCTCAATACCTGATTTAACGATTGAGTCGATCGTGAACATAAATATCACCAGTCCGGCGACAGAAACTGCAATAAGTCCGATAAGTCCGTAGATAAATCCTTTTTTCATAATTGGATAATTTGTTTTCTAACGGTTTGAAATCAATAAATCTTTAACTACTCAAAGTATACGTTTCTGCCTGTTACTCTAAAAGAAAGATTTGGTTACTTATGTGGAAGTCATGTTCTGCATGAAATTTTCTTTCTAAACCGGTATTATCGTCCTACAACTTTCACCGTTACCTAAAAACAGATTTACAGTATGAATCCATTTTTAAAATATGGGGCTTTTATTTTGGCTGCTATTAGCTTTGTTGATTTTTTTATTGCTCTGTCAGGCGGAGATGACGGAAACTGGAGCATCATTGGGTTTGACGTTAATTTTATCACATATCTTGGATTTAAATTTGTGACAGGTCTTATACTTCTTGCATATGGACTGGGAGTTGGGCGGGCTAAAAATGATAAAAAAGAGTAATCATACCCGGGTTAAAGGTTAAAAGTTGATGATCCGAGAAAAATTACCCCAATATTTTATAACTCCTCAAAATTCGTTGTTCTTTAAATAAATTGGTGAATATGTTTTTGAGTTAAGACGGGAAACGTTTCCATGCCTTAAATAGTAAATGTAAATACCTATATTCATTAATTTAATTATATTAAAATACGCAATATTTCGTAATTAATACCGTGTAATTGTTTTACAATGTAATTTATTTAGGTAAGTTTACACAGGGATGTTAACAACCAATTAAATTAACTTACTATGATTAAGAAAGCTTTTACACCAAAACGCACCATCTGCAAAGTAACTTTTTCAGTTTCTGCAGATTTGGCTGATAAAGAAATTGCCCTTGTGGGTGATTTTAATGATTGGGATAAATCAGAAGACAAACTTGCCAAGAAAAATGGCAAATGGGAGATCACCAAAAGATTGAAACCGGAAACCGAATATCGTTTTAAGTATCTTGTTGACGGTGAAGAGTGGAAAAATGATGACTCTGCAGATGCCCAAGTCGCAAACGAATTCGGCACTGAAGACAGTGTCGTGAAAGTAGGAAAGTAAAATACTTAGCGCATTAGCTCTGATATGGCTCAGCAGCATCAAGCTGGCATAGGATCGAAAAATGCCACAAGCAGGACGCTTGGGCCATTTTTAAGCTAATCACCATCAAAAGCCCGTTTTGGATCTAATTCTGGACGGGCTTTTTTTCTTCTGAATTAAATGGAGATGGTAAAGAAGTGCCGTGGTTGAAAAAAAATGTCACAAGCGGGACGCTTGCGCCATTTTTTAAGTGGAGGTGCCGGGGCGAAGCACTGCTTCGCTACATCAGCGCTTTGATTGTTTCATGGATTAAAAATCACGGAAGCATCAACATTGTGTCAACGAACCTTTCACATTACCATAAATCACTTCTTTGTGTTATTTCATTACGTATTAATTTTGTACCATATAAATACGTTTAAAGAAATAACCGACCATTATGGCAACATCACGCATTGAAATCGACCAGGATATTCAGCCGCTATCTGAGTTTCGAAAACATGCGGCTGATTTCATCGACCGCATCAAAAAGCAAAAACGATCTATTGTTTTGACGCAGCACGGAAAAAGTGCTGCCGTATTGGTCAATGTGTCAGAATATCAACACATGATTGATAAAATCGACCTAATGGAAGAGCTGATCGAAGCAGAACGACAAATTGCAAGAGGTGAAGTCGTTTCCCACGAAGAGGCAAAAAAACTGATTAAAGAAAACCTTGCCAAGTGGAAATAGTCTGGACCAATCAGGCATTGCGTAAACTCAACAATTTTGTTGATTACATCGCCCAGGATGATCTTATCACTGCGGAAAAGTGGGCGTTAAAACTAATTGAGAAAACCGATCAGCTCATTGAACAACCGGAATAAGGAAGAATTGTACCTGAATATAATGAGCCGAATTTGCGTGAACTAACATTTGGTAACTATCGGGTAATTTACCGGATGCGTAAAGAAGAGAATACGATCTATATTCAGACCGTGTGGCATGTTCGACAAAATCCTCCTGTATCAAGTGCAGGGTTGCGTTAACAAAACGGCTCTCCATAGGAGTCCTACCGATAAACAGACCTATTTACGGTAAGTAACATTACGAAATTACTCGTCTCGCCTTTTAGCCGCCATACCATAAACGCAATAAAAGAGGTGCCGTAATTGAAAGAAAATGTCACAAGCGAGACGCTTGCGCCATTTTTTAAGGTTTATAAATTGATTGAGGAGCACGAGCGAGACGCTTGGCGCCATCTTGTCTGTGGAGGTGCCGGGGCGAAGCACTGCTTCGCAATATCAGAGCTCAGATACATGACCTAAATCAAACTATTTGTAAGGTCACCAAATGTGTCATAGCAAAAAAAATCCCCGACAAGGTATCTATCCTTGCGGGGCTCAATTCTAAGTGGAGGTGCCGGGAGTTGAACCGCGGAGCACGCCTCCGCAACATCAACGCTCCGATCCATGGCCTAAACCAAGCTTTCAGCAAGACCCCCAATCATTTCAATGCAAAAAAAATCCCCGACAAGGTATCTATCCTTGCGGGGCTCAATTCTAAGTGGAGGTGCCGGGAGTTGAACCGCGGAGCACGCCTCCGCAACATCAACGCTCCGATCCATGGCCTAAACCAAGCTTTCAGCAAGACCCCCAATCATTTCAATGCAAAAAAAATCCCCGACAAGGTATCTATCCTTGCGGGGCTCAATTCTAAGTGGA
>CAZXYQ010000105.1:0-9858 GCA_964644975.1 uncultured Rhodohalobacter sp. | reverse complement strand
TTATTTAACCTTTATGTACTGAAAAGATACCATCAAAAATGACCTTTTATATAATTGATTTCAAACTTCACTTCAATAAACCGTATGAATGACTCCATATTTTCAAAATCAAATTAGATTATACCAAAGCAGAGCCAGAGGTGTATTAACTGAAAATCCATAGCTTTTACCGATTTTGAAATTCTCCGGAAGTTTCCCGTTTTTGCTTAACTGGATTACTTATTTAAGGTCTGATAACGTCAGCCATGTACAAGTTATATTCCGAAAGTTATCAGAATGAAAAAAAATTTAGACACTTTTACATCAGAAATAGGCTTTTCAGCTAATTAATTGTATTATTGAATTCAATTACAATACTCCCGATATCGGTTTATCGGGTTCAACTACTACTTATTACTATGCAATACGGAAAAGTTAAATGGTTTGATGCTGAAAAAGGATTTGGATTCATCGAGCCTGAGGATGGTGGCAAAGATATTTTTGTTCACAGAAACAATATTGAGAACCTGGGCTTCCAGGAAGGCCTTAATGATGGAGAAGAGGTAGAATTTGACGTTGAAGATACACCCAAAGGACTGAGCGCAATCGAAGTTCGACGAGTGGACTAACATACGATACTTATTATTTAATACCCTAAAGCCATGCCCTCACCGGCATGGCTTTTTTTGTATGTTTACACTTCCCGTCGCGCATACAAAACATCCCCATGCGATATTGGTCTTTTTCCATTCTCACATAAATTGAAGATCCTAGCTCCATTTAACTTGTAGCATCCCCAAAACCCACTGCTGTAGAATGGTTTCATAATAGCAAAAACCGGTGCTTCCCGCAGAAGGCAATATCAGATAAATTGGATTTCGTGCATTGCCAGCTGTACATTGACATCCCATCGGATGGATAGCCGTCCCCTATTTAACTGAACTTCGGGAAATCAAACCACGATCGTCTCATGAACTTTACTTATCAGCCCTATCCCGTTCGTGTACTTTTTGGCTCACCATTTATTGAAGCATTGAGCAATGAACTTCCAAAAGAGAGCCAGACTCAATTCTGGGTTGTTGCCTCATCAAGGTTTAGTAAGCAAGTTGAAGAGATATCAAACCTCGAAGGCGTTGATGTATTAGAACACTTTAGCCGCGTAATTGAGCATGTTCCTGAAGACCAGGTGCAGAAATCGCGCCACTCTGTAGCTAAACTACAGCCGGATATTTTACTGGCCATTGGCGGCGGATCGGCTATTGGCCTTGCCAAAGCGGTTGCGCTGAAACACTCGATCCCGATCTGGGCCGTGCCCACGACCTACTCAGGATCTGAAATGACGAATATCTACGGCATCTCATCAGAAGGAAAAAAAGAGGTGGGACGTAGCCCTAATGCACTGCCGGAAAAAGTATTTTATGATCCGGCACTTTCTAAAAATCTGCCTCTTGATCTGGTATCGAAAAGTGCCATGAACGCGATGGCACACCTGATTGAAGCACTTTATAGTGCTGAGAACAATCCATTCACTTACAATAGTGCCATTCAAGGGATAGAGATGTTGTTTCGGGGACTGAAAGAGCTTTCTGAGGCCCGCCTTCTTAATGAACAAATTAACGAAAAGTTTCTTTTTGGCGCCTGCCTCGCCGGTAAATCTCTGTGTGAAGTTAGCATGGGCCTCCATCACAAAGCGGCGCATGTTCTTGGCGGCAGTTTCGGAATAGATCACGCATCAGCCCACACCGTGCTTTTACCCTATATATTTAATTATCAATGGAAGTTTCTTGACACCCAGATCCAGTCTGATTTTCGGATTGCGTTCGGTGCTGATCACCCTCCCCTCACCCTGAAGCAGATTTCCGAGAAACTTAAAAACCCGGTCACTTTGCAGGAGATCGGTTTTAAAAAGCACAATTGCGATGAAGCAGCCAGTCAGCTGACAAATCTTTCTTTTCCTAACCCGGCACCCGTTAACCTTGAGAGTGTCACGAGATTGTTTGAGGAGATGTTTGATGGGACTATGCGGATTGAATCTTAACCCGACTACTAAACAATTTAGAGAGTATTGATTTGGTATGAATGAATACCACTCAATATTTCTTGGGGCTATTAAAACGGTCTACTTTCTCTTTTCTCAGTTTGCGGTGTTTTGTATCTCTTCCTGTCACCCGCTTACGCCACATTTTAAAGCTAGACGATTTCATTTCGCTTCTCATCAAATTTATCACCTCATCTTCGCTCAGACCGTACTGAAATTCGATCGCATCAAACGGGGTTCGGTCTTCCCAAGCCATTTCAATGATTCTGCTGATTTCTGATTCTTTTAGCTCTTTCATTCTGTTATTTTACAATTTGATATGCTTGATCTCAAAAATTGAATTGGCTGCGAGAACGTTCCTGCAGCCGGAAATGAATTACGCACAAAGATTCGCGCAGATTACGTGGAGTGTGCCGCGGAGTTTCGCTGAGGTTTTGTGATGGATTCTCTGACAGTCAACAAGGTAGGTATTAACTCAAAAGTGAATATCCCCTTCTTTCTGCGAAAATCTGCGATTCATCAGCGTTTATCTGCGAGTACCACCTGTATCAATTATGTTTCACGATCTTTTCATTGATGGCCTGCGCTGCCATTGCGGAGCCTTCAGGTATCAGACCGTGACGATTGCACTCTTTCAAAATCATTTCGGTCATATCACTCTTAAACAGAAATTCGAATCGGATATCCACCACATACGCTTTTACCCTAAGCTTCATAATATATCGCGTATTATGAATTTCGTTCAGCACAATTACAACAACAGGCTTATTTAAATACGTATAGGAGGAGCTATAAACTGCTTTATAGGCAATCTCTTTTACCAGCTTTACATCAGCCGATGCGGGAAGAAAAATCTCGGCTACAACCTGGCAATCAAGAGCGCTGCTGTTAGTATTGGAAACAGCGCGATTCATCAACTCACCGTTTGGAATGGATACAACCGAATCATCGGGGGTCACCACCCTGCTGGACCGCAGGCCAATGCTCAGTACCTCGCCATAATGTTCGCCAACCTGGATTTTATCTCCTACCTGGAATGGGCGATCGAGGATGATCATTATTCCGCCAAAAATATTGCGCAGAATATCCTGAGAGGCAAAACCGACGGCAATACCCACCGATGCCGCAATTGTAATAATTGTTTCGAACGGAGGGGCCAGAACTCCTGCAATCACAATATATAATGCAACTGACCATATGGTAATCCGGCTGATGGGTGACAAGCGTTTAATGAACAGACGGTAATTGGTGGCCTTTTCGGCAAGATTATCAAGAATCAGGGTCACATATTTATTTACAAAAAAAGTAATGATGAGCAGTAAAATTGCGTTGAACAACTTAGTAAAAGAGATCAGCTCCCTTAGTTGAACCAGTTCCTGCTCTATCTCCCCTTCAATAGCTTCCTCTTGTTCTTCTTCTTCAGCCTCATCCGGCTCACTATTTTCGCCCTCTGCTGAATTCTCATCAGTTTCGCTGTTCTCTTCCTCTACCGGCTCATCAGACGCCGTATCCGCTACCTGCTCACTTTGAGTAGACCGGGTAAGAGTGTCTGCTGCAGATCCTCCATTTTGTGCAGCTGTAGCCAAAACAGTTGCTGCAAAAATTGAGATCGTAAAAAAAATCAGTTTACATGTATTGATCAGCATAGCGGGCATATTAATAAATAATGTTTCTTCGTTTCAGCAGCCGTACAACCTGCCGGTAAACAAGATGATTCAGGTTGTAGCCGCTTTTACTTGCATATACAATTCCCTTTGTTTTAAGGCGGGCAAGCATCAACCTGCTTTCAGATAAATCGGTGTGGAGTGCCAGGGCAACCTCTTCCTTATTCAGGGTATCGTGAACAACCAGGGCCGCAAGAGTGAAAAGGACTTCACGCGAGGGTACCTCAATTTTATCCACCTCTGCAACTTCGAGCGGACGAAACACAAACCGCTGATTATCGAACTCTTTAATCGACTGCAGCCAAAAAATCATCGCAATAGATGTGTTCCCCTCACATATTTTAGATAGTTTTAAAAAATAATTTTCACGAATTAATTCCTGTGCCTTTTTGGGATCACCAACCAATTTCTTGTACGCTCTGCTATTTTGCAGCGAATCATCGGGCTCAAAGTGAAGTTCATATCCTGAAGATTTATGGCGGCTTAAAATCGCCTCTTTAATCTCTAACTCGTCCAGCTTATCGGCATACACTATGTGCGAAAAATACTGGTCTGCATCCGACATCTTTGTAAAGAAATCCCATGAATACCGTGAAGAACTCACAACCCAGAAAATCTTATCCATGGTTGATGACATAATGACCCAAAACGCTTCAAGTGCTTCATATCCGTTTATGTTTCGGATGAAAACGTTTTGTAGGTTTTCCACAATTAGAACAGACGGTGTTTTTTTCTTTTCAACTTTATCGAGAAATTCTTCTACGCTGTCCGTTTGTTTGAATTTTAGCGCTGTACAAAGCTTTTTAAGCAGCTCATTTTTATTGGTAAACGTTTGATCGAAAAAAACTTCGTGAGGTTCTGTTTCCTTCAGAATTTCTTTCTTTGCAAAACGAATCATGGTGGTTTTTCCACTCCCTTTTTCACCAACAATTGCCACATTAGCGCTCATTCCGCGCTTCCACTGATCGTAAGAGTTGGCGATCATCTCCATCGTGTTTTTTGGGGGTATGTAAAATCGTTCGTCAATGGAAAAATCGCGGTCGAATAGTCGTTTATAAATAAACGGAAGGTCGCTTTCTATACCCGGCCTGGCAAGATATTCCGCCAGGTTGCGTTTCTGTCTTATGGAAATCCCATCTTCATCTCTGAAGCCCAGATATGGAGTGACTTTCCTAAATCCTCCTTTGAACTTAAGCAGGAAAAAACGCCAGCCGATCTCCGCTTTTTCGCTCGATGCGGCCCATTTTGACGTGAGGATCTGTTTCCAGTTCACCGCCTGCTCTTTCACCATCAGGGCTTTATCCTGCATTTCGAAGCGGTCGAACTCTCTGTTGAGCATGGTTTGGGCGAGAGAATGCATCGCTTCGGGCAGTTTCTCTTTTACAATAAACTGATAGGCATTTTGCTTTTCACGAATTTGTTTTATCGATTTCTCAAGCGTGTTTACGGCTCGTTCCAGTCCATCGAGTGCAATTTGGAGAGGACCTTCATCCTCTTTTGCTGAATCTCCGGACTCAATAGCCGCAAGAATATTGACATCAGAAATCTGAACGGCCTCTTCTACCTCCTTTAGAATTTCATGAAGGAGTGTGTCGAATTTTTGGGTTGATGGATCCATTTTTTTCAGCACCTCCTCCTTTAGATATCGCGCTGCCAGCGACTGCCAGCGAATGGTATCCATCCGCAGTTCTGGAACCGGGTATTTGCTTACGCGGCTCTTGGCAAGGTGGAGCTCATCAGAAAACCGTCGCGATTCTACCTGCAGATCGCTAATCAGGTTTTGAATTTGCCGGATAGGCGTAAGCAGGTGATCACGGTCCTGCATGGGCCTGATCAAACCTTCATGCAGGCGCTCTTCGAGATCAATACGTAATTTTTCCAGCTTTCTATCCACACCCACCGACGATTTTGACCTTAGCTCTTTCAGCTGTTGTATGGCATTTTTTGTAGCCTCCACTCCTTTTTCGATCGGCAGGTAAAATGTATCCCGAAAAAACTGGTGCGCACGTTGCTCTATATCTTTTTTTACTGAAGAGGCCACAAAACCGTAATGAGCTATTTCAGCTTGTACTTTAAGGTCCGCTAATTGCGACCTCAGGTAGCGCACCCATTCTGTTTTCTGTTTTTCAAGACGTTCGGCAGCAGCTGGCTGAAACGCATCGTAGCCCGGTTTTGGCCCGGACGGCTGCCTCAACTCGAACGTGCCTGCTTTCGATGTCAAACTCAGCAGCGGTAACTTAATTTCATTTAACAGCTGATCAACCTGAATCTTGTTATTCTCGTCGAACTGTTTTAAGTGCTGTACGGCTATCTGCAGGTGATCTTCCAGCTCTGTCAATAGTTCAATTCGGAAAGGAGTATCTATGTTATCGGCATTGAACCTATTTCCTGTTTCAGGCGGGGTAGATTTTGCTATTAGCGTATCGATTAACATGGCGATTTCATCATATTCCCGCGCGGCAAACTCTTCGATCCATTTTATGTTCTGCATCAGGAACTCCGTTGCAAGCCTGCGCAGATATACCGTTCTTTTAAACCTTCTGCGGATAATAGATTTACCAATACGCTTGCACAATTTACCCGTTTTTATTCGTATTGAATCGGACTCTATGCTTTTAAACCGGTCTTTATCCTGCTCTTCGACTACCTTTTCGGGCAGAGTGCTGCACGCATCAACCACTGCAATACGATAATCCTGATGCCATCCCGACGTTTCAATATCGTCGATCAGCGAGCGCAATTCCGGCATACGACGGCTCAGAATATCAATAGACTGCTTATAGTGCGTTTCATCGTCCTTACGAATACGCTGAATTTCATCTCTTGTCTTTACAAACCACTCTTTAACGGGTTCCCTGAACGTGGTACGAAGCTTACATAATTCTGCTTTCAGATCATTCTCGAACAGTGATTGAATCCTTTGTTCACTCTGTCCCGATTGCATATCTGCATCTTTCATATTCATAGTACGTTTTTTTGCGCGTTCATCACCCGGTGGTTTGAGTTGACAACATCAGTACTTTAACTTCTCGAAAAATAGGTTTATTGGCTTTGGTAAACGGACAGACCAATATAGTATAAAACTATCAAAAGACGAGGTGTACAGTTTCGAAATTACGGGCTCCGGCAGGCATTTTTTTAAAATTATCTGATACTATTTAAATTAGAAAATATGTTTATGTAAGCATCAAATATTCATTAAATTCAAGTATCCCACAGAATAAAGTATTTATGAATCGATCTACACAACATTTGTACCCAGCTATTACATGGCTATTTTGTGCTACTTTTTTATTCGCTGGATTTTTCGTAGTACCTGAAGCGTCTGCTCAACAGGAACTGAACAGGGTATCCGCTGTTGAACGCAGTGACGGTCAAGGGTATGTTGTGCGCTTCCACCTTACCGAAGGTGTTGATTCTTCTAAAGTTTTGCAGCCAAGAGCCAACCTGTTTCAGGTGAAACTTTATTCTGAAGACCTTGATACCGTCAACTTTACTTCACCCAAGCCAAGCTCTGTTTTTAAAGAATTTTCCATCTATGATGTTCCGTCAGGAATAGCGATGGACCTAAAGCTTCATGACGGGCATTACTTTAACTTTTCCTCTTATCCTGACCAAAACGGCACACACATCCTGCTTGCGCTCGCTCAAACCACGCCTGAAAATCTGACCGGTGTCACGGGTGAGATGGATCCCATACAGTGGAAACTCTTGACAAAAGGTGCAGGGGCAGGATCTCTCGGGGATAGTTTTAGTACAGAAATACCCGAAGAGCAGCGTACGAACGGATCAAGATTTGATGTAGTGGTTATTGATGCGGGACATGGTGGCTGGGAGCCTGGTGCGGGTGGTGTAAACGGTATTTACGAAAAACATGTGACGCTGGCTGTAGCTCTCAAAGTGGGGGAATATATTGAACAAAATATTCCAGACCTGAAAGTTGTATATACACGGACTGAAGATGAATATGTGAGCTTAGCCGGCCGTGGAAAAATTGCAAACGATAACAATGGAGATCTCTTTGTTTCTATTCATGCAAACTCCTTTTCCCACTCAAACAGAGCAAGGCAACAGAGCGTCAACGGGGCCGAAGTTTATTTCCTCGGGATGGCGAATAGCCAGTCTGCATTGGACGTTATGAAACGGGAAAATAGTGTTGTGCAATTTGAGACCGGTGAAATTGAGGAACTGACTGAAGAGGATCTATTAATCTATGAACTGATGAATGCCGGTAACATGTCTACCAGCCAGCGAGTGGCTGAGAAAATTGAGTATCAGTTTAGAGAGCGTGCACAACGGCGATCGAGGGGCGTAAAGCAGGCCGGGTTCCAGGTTCTCTACGAAGCGTCCATGCCGGGAGTGCTGATTGAGCTTGGGTTTATTTCTAACCCTGATGAAGCGAGATACCTCAGTAGCGAATATGGTCAGTCTATTGTTGCATCTGCAATTTTCCGCTCCATCCGCGATTTTAAAATTGAATACGACCGCAGCTATAACCGACAAACATCAGCCAGATAAGAAAACCGTGTCGACAAAACCACTTATCATTGGTGTAGGAGGAGGTTCAGGTTCCGGTAAAACCACTGTTGTAAAGCATATCCTATCGGGCATTGGCCGCAATAACATTCAGCTTCTTCAGCACGACTCCTACTATCGCGACCTGGGCCATCTGCCGCTTGAGGAGCGAAAAAAGCAGAATTTTGATCACCCCTCTTCACTGGAGACCGAGCTGATGATTCGCCATGTTGAGGCGCTGAAGAGCGGGTACCAGGTGGAAGTACCGGTCTACGATTTTGCTGCCCACACCCGTTCCGACAAATCGGAAAAAGTGACGCCCAAGAAAATTATTCTTCTGGATGGTATTTTGATTTTTACGGAACCCGAACTACGTGCACAGATGGATATCAAACTGTTTGTTGATACTGACGATGATGTGCGGCTGCTCAGGAGAATCAAGCGGGATATTATGGAGCGCGGTCGCGATCTTGAAGGCGTGATGAGCCAGTATGAAAACTACGTTCGGCCGATGCACCTGGAGTTTGTGGAGCCGAGCAAGCGGTATGCGGATATTATTATACCGCGTGGCGGAGAAAACCATGTAGCACTTGAGATGGTCATTGCCACCATCCGCGAAAAACTGGCGCAAATTAAGGAAAGTGATGAGGCCGGTGACCATTGACAATTATTAGTTGTAAATTTTTAGTTTTGAGTTTTTAGTTGTCGGATGTTTAATTTCTGAAGATTGGAATGGTTGGGTACGCTTTTTTGGAATGAGTTAAACATCCAGCGGACTTTTAACGCCGTGGCCGCCCTTGTTTAATACGTGCGTGTAGATCATCGTTGTTTTTACGCTCTTGTGACCCAGCAATTCCTGTACGGTTCGGATATCGTAGCCATTATTTAACAGGTGCGTGGCAAATGAGTGACGAAACGTGTGAGGCGTGACATGTTTTTGAATCTGATCTTTATTCAATGCACGCCGTACAGACCGTCTTATATTCCGTTGTGATATATGATAGCGATGACGGATACCGGACCGGGGATCAAGTGATCTTTTCTTAGAGGGGAACAGATACTGCCAACGAATCTCTTTTGCAGCACCGGGATATTTACGTGCAAGTGCTTTTGGTAGAATTGTTGCACCAAACCCTTTTTCCAGATCCATTTTGTGAAGGTTTTTTACTTTTTGAATATGGCATCTAATTTGGTCTAAACGTGATTCTGGAATCATTGTAATTCTGTCCTGTAGCCCCTTTCCATTTCGCACGGTTATCTGTTTATAATCGAGATCCAGATCCTGTATTCGTAGTCTCAGCGCTTCAGAAATTCTCAGTCCTGATCCATACAGCATACTTACAACCAGTTTCGGAACACCGTCCATTGAATGAATGATGGCCATTGCCTCCTGTTCGGTTAGTACAACAGGCAGGCGCTTCGGTTTTTTGGCCCGTTTCAGTTTATCCAAGTGCTGGAGTGGTTGAACTAAAATATGTGAATACAGGAAAACGATAGCGGATAGCGCCTGATTTTGCGTGGAGGCTGCCACGTTCAGATCATTGGCAAGATAATTCAGGTATTTTACCACATCCTCCTCTTTCAGGAATTTAGGATGTGTTAAATTATGATACCGAATAAACCGGACAATCCATTGCGAGTAGGTTTTCTCGGTACTGTAGC
>CAZXYQ010000104.1:0-9876 GCA_964644975.1 uncultured Rhodohalobacter sp. | reverse complement strand
GCGGGAAAAAATGTAACTGCCCAGGAGGTTGGCGGCGATTATTTTGACTACATCCGCATGGATAAACACCGCTGGGCGCTGTGTCTGGGGGATATCAGCGGAAAAGGATTGCCCGCATCGCTGTTGATGACAAACCTGCAGGCTATTCTTCATGGACAGACCTACCACTTGGTAAAGCCGGGTGAAATCCTTAAGAATGCCAACAGGCAGCTTTTCCAAAGCACAAATACTGAAAAATTTGCGACCCTTTTCCTCGCCATTTTAGATACATCAAGCCATACGATTCACTACTCAAGTGCCGGCCACGACTATCCATTTTTGATGAAAAAAAACGGCACACACCTAAGGCTTAAAACAGGAGGGCTGCCACTCGGAATGATGGAGGGAATGGAGTATGAAGAAGAGACGATTCACCTCGATAAAGGGGATCTTCTGTTTATGTTTTCGGATGGAGTTACCGACGTTTCCAATGTGGAAGACAAACCGTTGGGTGAGGAACCTATTTTTGAAATGCTTCAAAATGCACAACGGCTCAATGAATCGCCGGGCATCCTCATCAATCATGTGGTTGATACGTGCCTGAACTACTGCGGTAAGGCACAACTTTTTGATGATGTCACTGCTGTTGCATTGAAGAGAACTGTAACCGGATAGGAGGAATGCTATGCACTTACGAATGGTAGAAGCGGCCGTTAAAAAAGATGATGACCTGAGCCTGGAACATCTTTATACTGAAAAAATTATTTCAGCTCTTGAAAATACGCCGGGTTGCATTTTTGCCGGACTGCTGCAGCAACAGGACCAACCGTCTCATTACATCTCTTTAACGCTGTGGCGCAATGAAAACGATGCAGAAGACTATGTGCACTCCGGCGAATATCGAAAAAATTTACAATTGATAGAGCATACACTAGATGAAGGTGATGAGTGGAAAATTCAGCTCTCCGAAGACAACAAAGTCGAATACACCCCTGTAGAGACCGAACCGGAAGTAAAATCATTCACAGTTTCCAAGCACCAGGATGCTCTCCCCCCCCATCTTGCAGCTAAAAGCAGCTACCTGAGAATTCTTTCACTGAAAATTAAACCAGGCCGGGAAGATGAGTTTAAAAAAATATACAACGACGAAATCCTGCCCGAATTAGAATCAGTCAACGGGTGTCAGTTTGCAATTTTACTGGATAATTCCGGCCATAACGGGGAAATGATTTCCCTCACAATATGGGATGATGCCGCTTCGGTTGATTACTACGAAAAAGAAGGGTTATTCAATGCTTTTATGGGCAGACTCAATCACACGCTTGGCGACCTTTATAAATGGAAAATGGCGCTCAAAAACCGCTCGAAATCCGCTACAGCAGTAACCAGCCAGGATATTGGCGTGAGTAAATATTCAATGATCACCGGCAAAAAATTTGAGTAATGGATTTGACTGACACCGCCATATCTCACTACACCATAACCGAGAAAATCGGCGCAGGCGGTATGGGCGTCGTTTACAAAGCGCGCGACACCAAACTCAACCGAGACGTGGCTCTAAAGTTTTTACCGGGCACATCCACCGTTGATGCAGAATCTCAAAAACGGTTTTTACAGGAAGCTCAATCCATCGCGCAAATCAACCACCCAAACATTTGCCAGATCTATGGTATAGAAGAGGACGACCACGGCAGTCGGTTTATCGTGATGGAATATGTTGACGGCGTAAATCTTGACGATGCCTTTATCAGCACGTCCGGTCATCAAACCAAGCTGCCGAAAACAGGCTCAACAAACACCGGAGAACAAAGAAAGCCTGAAACAAGATCTGAACAGATTCTGGATTACGCGATTCAGATTGCCAGGGGCCTGGATGCGGCCCATCAGAAAGGAGTGATTCACCGCGACATCAAGCCGGCAAACATCATGATAACCGAAAAAGGCCAGGTGAAAATTCTGGATTTTGGACTGGCAAAACCTGCCGGGGTAGAAGACATCACCCGGGTTGGGTCCACACTGGGCACAATCTCCTACATGTCGCCTGAACAGATTAAAGGTGCAGGGGTTGATAAGCAATCGGATATTTGGTCTTTTGGCGTTGTGCTTTACCAGATGGTTACCGGACGCCTGCCGTTTGGCGGAGATTACGAACACTCCATCATGTATTCGATTATGAATACAGACCCGCCTCCAATACCAAATGATGATCATCAGCTGCCCGGACAATTCATAAACGTAATTGAACGCTGCCTCTCAAAAGAGACACAAAGCCGCTACCCATCGGCAACTGAACTGCTGGGTGAGCTGCTTGAGATTGCAGGTTATTCGACAGCAAACGTTAAATTGTCGTCTGACAAACCGAAGAAGCATCGTACCGGCATGCCTGCTTTTCGAACACGGAAAGTACTTTTCGGATCCGGTGTTCTTGCCGTTCTGTTTCTAGCTGTTTTTCTGCTGTTCAAGGGGGCTGATCTGTTGCAAACCGGTTCCGGCACACCCGGTGCAGAGTTAATCCATGTGGCAGTTCTTCCTTTTTCAAATATTGGGGCTGATCCCGGCCGTCAGATATTTACCGACGGTCTCGTGGAGACGATAACAAGCCAGCTCTCGCGTCTGGAACAGTTCCAGACCGACCTTTGGGTGGTACCGCCCGGAGAGTTGCGAAGTCATAACATCACGAGCGCCGGTGAAGCCAACCGGATGTTCGGAGTGAACTATGCCATTGCCGGAAGCCTCCAGCCCATTAGTGATCGTCTTCGGCTGACGATAACCCTAATCGATTCAAAAAATCTCCGTCAGATAAATTCGGCGGTTGTGGATGTTGATGCATCCGAGGTTTTAGAACTGCACAACAAATCGGTAGAAAACCTTTTGACAATGCTCAACCTCGAGCTGAACCAGGAAACCATCGGGGTGATAAACGAAGGTAAGACCACAGTTCCTGCTGCATTTGAACTCTATGTTCAGGGTCTCGGCTATCTTCAAAAATATGAGCAGAAATCAGAAAATATCGACAATGCCATCAATGCCTTCAATGAGGCTGTAATGATAGATAACGATTTTGCTCTTGCACACGCCGGGCTGGGCCAGGCATACTGGCACAAGTATGAAAATACGCGAGAGCGGTCCTGGATTGACCGTGCCACTGAGGAGAGTAAAATTGCATATGACCTGAATAATAAACTCTTGCAGGTAAATATTACAAGAGGAATGATCAGTACAGGAACAGGAAATTACGAGGAGGCGATACAATATTTTAATGACGCCCTGTCAACCGATCCCACCAGCGCCGATGCTCTTCTCGGGCTTGCCGAAGCCTATGAATATACTGGAAATTACGAGCAGGCCGAATCAACGTACAAGCGTGCCATTCGTCTTAAACCGGACTACTGGGCCGGATACAATTATTTGGGGGCTTTTTATTATCGAAACAGCAACTATGAAAGTGCGAAAGAACAGTTCAGGCGCGTGATAGAGGTAACCCCCAATAATTATCGTGGCTACATGAACCTTGGCAGCATGCACTATTTTACTGAACAGCTTGAAGAAGCTCGGGCCATGTATGAGAAATCCCTGGACCTCGAAAAAACCTACAGCGCCGCTTCTAACCTCGGTACACTCTACTATATAGAGGGAAGGTACCCGGAATCGGCCGCTATGTACGAAACAGCTATTGAAATAAACGATGGCAATTACGTTTTGTGGGGAAACCTGGCAAGTGCCTACTACTGGTCTCCGGGTAAACGGAATCAATCTTTTCCTGTTTATGAACGTGCTCTTGAGTTGGCAGAAGTGCAGAATGAAATCAACCCGAGTAATCCTGACGTCATTATAAACATGGCCGGATACGAAGCCCGGCTCGGAAATGATAATCAGGCAAGAATATACGTTCGGCAGGCGCTTGAATATGCCCCCGAAAATGCCACGATCATGTACCTGGCAGGCAGCGCATATGAACAGATTGGTGACAGATCCAAAGCCCTGTCCTGGATCAAAAGTGCATTAGATGTCGGCTATTCGAAATCCGACATTGTAAATCAACCGGAACTTCAGGAGTTAATAAGAGATCCGCGCTTTCAGGAGATTTTAAAAACAGAGCCTCGCTGAAGAGCAAGAATGTATTCACATCAACTAAAACCAAGCCTAAAAAGGAGGATTTTATGAAGATAAAATCAATTATTGCATTTGTAGCGGCACTCGTGCTGTTTATCATTTCCAACGTGCTATTTGCACAGTCACCGCCTAATGATAATCAATCTGTTCTCCATGAATTGGTTGTGAAAGTGGTAGACGACGAGTGGCGGGTAGTTTACAAAAACGACGAAACGAAAAGCACTATTGTCGCGAAAAATAATGACAGGGTCAGCTGGACTGCAGAGGGTTCCGATATCTCATTTCAGTTTGACGAGAGCCTCTTTGGAGGAAGCTCATTTGAGGTTACGGACGGAGAATCACTAATGCGTCCTTTAGCACCCGGTGCCAAAGTCGGTGAATATATCTATGCCGTTTTTGTTCGCGGTGCAGGGGTATTTGCTAAAGGAGAGTCGCCCCCGAGAATCATCATTGATACGATGTAGTTGCCGGCATGCATTCAGTTTTTAAAAAGGCGCTATCTCATAGATAAGTCATAAAGCCTCAGGCTCTGTCTGCACCCTGTTTATAAACCGGCGGGCAGGCCCGGGGCGATGCTTTTGGTTTCAAAATTTTTCAACCAGCTGGTGAAGGTCGGTGCTATTCCACATCGCTTTATGTTCTCTGAATAAAGCATTGCCAGCGTAAATAAACGAATAACGGGTAAGCTAATATCCGGAGTAAAATGAAAAATCGATTTTTATCAAAAATTATGCCTTTCAGTCAAAGAGGTAAGGCGGAATCGCAGCTTCTCGAACAGCGCTACGTTGATCTCCATACAACGTATGAAAAAATCAAACTTGAGGGGGATAGGATTAAACATTTTGCACCTTTAATTGCAAAGATCGAGGAACTTTTTGAACTCCCGAAAAGCTGGGACAATGCCAATCATATTGAGCAGTTTCTGGTTCCCATTTATACCCCATCCGAACTGAATTTAGAGATCAAAGTTAAGCTTTTGCATGCGAAGAGAAGACTTCGCGAAGAATCCTGGAAGTTTTATAATTCCGAATTTGGCGAATTGGACGAAGAGCAGAAACAGAGTCTGCTCAGCAGATTGTACAAAGATTTGCACTGGGCGTATGATATTGAAGAACTTGGAAAAGATTATACAACGAAAACACGCATCAGAACCAGCATTCTTTTTATCGTTTCTATTTTTATGTTTTTCATGATTAATCAGGTAACATATATCGCTGAATTGCTAGCGATTACACCCGGTGACAGAGGTGATTTTATCGTCACTGCTATGGCAGCAGGCTGGATGGGTACGTCCTTCAGCATGCTGATTAGTTTGAAAAATCGTATCGAATTTAGCTCGATCTCTGATTTAAAAGTGATTCACCGCTTTGATTATCTATTATCGAGAGCACTAATTGGAATGATAAGCGGCCTGCTTCTTTTTTACGCTTTTGAGTCAGGCATTCTGACCGGAATATTTTTTCCGGATCTTAGTATAGAGAGTATTGACTCATTTAATGGCGAAAGAAATGCTGCCCTTTTAATAGTCTGGTGTTTTGTCTCAGGCTTTTCGGAAAAATTGGTGCCGGATCTTCTTAGTAAAACGGAACAAAACATGATTCAAGACAACGCAAAATAGAAGTGCAGACTCGTTTTGCAAGAACCTCCACAGATTCAACGATACTTCTCCTGTCTGATTAGATACAAAAGCTAAGGTTCATCCTTGGACCCCGTTCAAGGGGCTGTGACAAAATTGTTTTCCAAATAATCATAACCTAAAATAATTAGGCTTAGTCTCAAGCTTAATACTCCCGGCCCTTCTGACCCACCCCCGCCCCCTCCTTGCGTGCGAAGGAGGAGAGGCGCTTTTTCTAAATCCTTATATCGAACTCTCGTTAATTTATGATTGCTCTCAGTGGAGAACTGTTCCTATTATCGCGGTTAAAACGTTTTTCCCCTAATTTTTTAAAACGATCCGGAACCTTGCTTTGCCGGATTCCAGGTGGGCAATGGCTTCGTTTACCTGGTTCATCGGAAATTCCTCAGTTATGGGATAGATATCATGCCGGACGCAGAATTCCAGCATGGTCCGTGTCAAAGCGGGACTTCCCAAAGGGCTTCCTGAAACAGATTTTTCTCCTGTAAGCAGAGTAAAAGCTGGAATGGCCATGGGTTCCAAAACCGCTCCTACATTGTGAAATTTGCCTTTGGGAGCCAAAGCCACCAGGTAGGAGTTCCAGTCGAGGGTGACGTTGGTCGTATTCAGAATGAAATTGAGACTTCCCGCGATTTTAGCCAGTTCATCGGGATTTGTAGAATCCACGACCTTCGTTGCTCCCATTTTCAGAATGGAATCCTTTTTATCAGGGTTGGAGCTAAAGGCAATGACTTCACAACCCCATTTGTTCAGGAATTTGAGTGCCATATGGCCCAGTCCTCCGATGCCAATCACTCCGACTTTATCGGTTGCTTTCACTCCTGCGAAAATGATCGGGTTAAACACGGTAATTCCTCCACAAAGCAAGGGGCCGGCCTTGTCCAGATCGATACCATCAGGCAGGGGAATCGCCCACGACCAGTGGCTGCGCACATAGTCTGCGAAACCGCCATGCCTGCCGCCAATCGTATACTCGGCAGAGGAGCAGAGATGATGGGAGCCATTCATACACTCGTGGCAGGACATGCATGATCCGGAGAACCATCCCAAACCAACTTTGTCTCTGACGTTTACATTCTTTACGGAATTACCTGCTGCAACCACCTCACCAATAATCTCATGGCCGGGGACAATGGGGTAGGAAGACATTCCCCAGTCATTGTTGATCATGCTAAGATCTGAATGGCAGATTCCGCAGTTAATAACCCGGATATCGACTTGTTCAGTACCTAATTCTCCCATTTCATAAGAAAAGGGCTTTAATTTTTCATGCGGGCCATCGGCGGCATATCCTGATACTTTCATGTTTTTCTTTAGTTTAAAGTGTGGGTGAATGTGATTTATAGTGAGTAGCAGTAACTCTTATAGAATTAGATATAAATGATTGACAGAGGGCTTTGTATAATCAGGTGTTTTGCAAAGCCCCCTGACACGAATTATCCGTCCATTATATGCACTTCCAATTCGATTTCAATTAAAAACTCGGGCAGGGCAAGGCCTTTAACTTCAAGCCAGGTACCGGTTGGAAACTGCCCGGTGTAGATGGAGCTCCGGTAACCCGCGTGTTCCAAAAATGCCGGCATATCTGTGGTAAACACATTCTCCACAACCACATCGTCAAAGGTGCAGCCATAATGGTTCAGCACCTTATCCAGGTCAGCGTAGCAATTTTTCATCTGCTGTGAAAAATCACCCACAGCCGTTGGTTCGCCTTCGTTATCCATACTGACAGCACCGGATACTTTGATACTGTTTCCAATCTTAACAGCATGGGAGTATCCGTACGCTTTTTCGATTTCAGGTCTGAGGTTGAAATACTGTGGTTTCTCTGCACTCATAATTGTTCAGGGATTTCGATTATTAGTTCACTAAAATATAGTATCAAACAATCAAGGAGCGTTAAGACAAACCGACCAAAAGTTTGGACTATTTCAACATAATTGATGCCCCGGGTTGAAAAGCCAGTTTTGAAAAACGTTTATCCACTTATAAATGAGCTGAAACTGTATTACTTTCCTAAAAAGATTGGCATATGCGCCGATAGTCCAAACATTTGCGCGATTTATACAAGCATTCCGCATCGTGAGAGAGTAGTTTTTTGATGGAATACGGAACCATACCCAAACAGATTTGCCCATCGTGGAATCATCCAAATCAGCATACCCCCTATACAAAGGAGGGGCTGGGGGTGTCAGCACTTTTGATGAACTTCGATTAAGATTAAGATTAAAATTAGGGATCGAACTGAACCTTCTAAACATCCAACTAATAACACACGATCATGATAAAATATGACTGTCACCTAACTATGCTTTTACTATTCACAGCAGCAATAATGTTTACTGCCTGTGGAAATTCCGGAGAAGAAACTAAAGAATCGTACAACGGTGCCGTGACTTCGATGTCACACGAGCCGGGTCTTTCTCATGAAAGTATGGAGACAAGCCAACATGTGGTTGAGTACACGGCGCTGGACTTTATGTTTGCCGGTCCCTCCGAAATCCCTTCCGGCTGGACGACCTTTCGTATGCCGAACCGGGGCGAAGAGCATCACGTCATGATACTCATTCAGCTGCCTGAAGGAGTCTCTTACGCGGAGTACAATGAGGCCACAGTTCAGCGCGCGTCGACCGGCTCAACGCCTGACTGGTGGGGTGATAACGTGATAATGGGCGGACCTGCAGCGCTGGCTCCCGGCCTTACAGGTGAGACAACGGTGAAACTCGATGCGGGTGAATACGCGATGGTCTGCCCGGTTCCGACCGCCGACGGAACGCAGCACAGTGCCCTCGGCATGATGCGTCCGCTCACTGTCACGGAAGAAGATTCCGGTGCGCCGGAGCCGGAAGCTGATATCACCATGACGCTCCGTGGCCTCGAATTCGAGATGGATGGCGTCATTACACCGGGACGTCATACGATTCGTGTCGTCTTTGAACATCAGCCCGAGGGCAAACCGCATGACGTACACGTCGCGCGGCTCGGGCCGAACCAGACACTCGAGGATTTTGCCACGTCAATGGAAACCCTTGATTTAACCGATGTCTACTTCATCGGAGGTGCGGAGGATATGCCCGAGGGCTACACAGCCTATTTCACTGCAGATTTTGAGCCTGGGCGATATGCGTTTTGGTGTCATTACCACTCCGGGGACGGAATGGTGCAGGAATTCAGGGTTGAATAGACCCGGGTGATTTTGAATTTGGTGATTGATGCCTTTGAATCAAGGGATAAGGCTCGGTACAAGGTGCAGGGTGTTATGAACCGAAACTCAAAGTTCGAACTCATCAAGCCGAAGGAACTGTAACCATCGAAATCGAAGACAACGGCCCGGGCATTCCTGATGAGATCAAAGACAAAATTCTGCAGCCGTTTTTTACGACGAAGCATGGAACGCAGGGTACGGGGCTGGGGCTGAGTATTACCAATGATATTCTGAAGGCGCATAGGAGCAGCTTGGAGATTCATTCCAAGCCCGGTCAAACAACTTTCACTATCAAACTCAAAGGTTAGTTTAAAGCGAACACTCAACAACCCTCTCCCCGCTTCAACGCTGACAGATCAGACTGAGTCAGACACGGTCCAGTGGGCGCTGTCGGGTTTACGCTTAGGGCAACTTTTGACCCGAATTGAGCTCAAAAAATCCCTCGTAAATATGTTACAGCCTGAGCAAATAATTTCACTCAAACTGAGGGAAACACGATGTGAGAGGAGACTGAAATAAATTCGTTAACATTCGCTGCGCTCACTTTGCCCCTGGCTGTCTGCTTACCCTACTTCTGAACACAGAATGTCGAATATCGAAGGGGTCTATCCCTGAATTAGTTTGACCGTTATTATCCGTCATGCCGGACTCTACCCGGTATCTTCTGTCTATGTTCTGTATTTAGTTTTAGAACATGTGTTCTGAGTTGAAACAGATTGATATGGTGAACTGTCTAACTGATGAACTGTCGTACTGTCAAACTGGTAAGCAAAGCGAACACTCAACAACCCGCTCCCCGCTTCAACGCTGACAGAACAGCCGGTAGGCGGTCAGTGTCCGGTGGGTGGTGTCAGGTTTACGCTTAGGCCATTCTGCCACCCGAACTGAGCTCAAAAAACCTAAAAACGTTCGAAAAGTCCAAACTTTTGCGCGGATAGTCCAA
>CAZXYQ010000103.1:0-10114 GCA_964644975.1 uncultured Rhodohalobacter sp. | reverse complement strand
TAATTACGGGATTGCCGATTCCTTTAGCGATGGCCGATGCCGTTTCGCCCACTTTCACCAGGCCCACACTCATTGCGTTCACCAGCGGATTACCTTCATACGCCTCATCAAAACAGATTTCACCACCCACAACCGGCACGCCAAATGAGTTTCCGTAATCCGAAATTCCACGCACCACGCCATCCAGCAGGTACCGCACGCGGGGTTCATCCATCGAACCAAACCGAAGGGAGTTAAGGGAGGCAACCGGCCTCGCTCCCATTGTAAAAATATCACGGTGAATACCGCCAACACCCGTGGCTGCTCCCTGGTAGGGTTCAATAGCAGAGGGATGGTTGTGGCTCTCAATTTTAAACGCACAGGCCAGACCGCCACCAATATCTACAAGTCCGGCGTTCTCTTCGCCTGCATCAACAAGGAGCTGCGGGCCGCTGCGAGGCAGTTTTTTAATTTCAAGAATGGAATTTTTGTAGGAGCAGTGCTCGCTCCACATCACAGAGTAGACTCCAAGCTCTGAGAAGGTGGGAGTACGGCCGAGAAAAGAGGTAATCATTTCGTACTCCTCCTCATTTAAACCGTGTTCAATAGCGAGTTCAAGCGTTACTACTGGTTCCTGGACAATCGTTGAGGACATTGGTTGAGTACTTTTTGAAGTTTACAATATCATTATAAAATACAACATCTCATTCATTTAATCCGATGCATTTGCACGCACACGTTCTAAAAAATGACCTTTATTTTGACCCGGACGGGTAGTTTCGATTCTTATTTCCCGTTCAGGTTCAGATACCTCTGCAGGTCGGCAAACTTACTAAACATAAAGTCAGGCTTCTCTTCAGCCTCCTCTTCTCCCACTACGCCGGTAAACCACGCGGTTTTCCAGCCGGCATTCATCCCGCCTATCACATCCGAAGAATAAGAATCACCAACGTACAGAATTTCTTCACGCTCTACTCCGGCAGTTTCGGTTGCGTGATCAAAAACTTTATGATGCGGTTTAAGAACCCCCAGCTCTTCCGAAATGATCATATGACCGGTGTATTTATGGAGCGCCAGCTTTTCAAATTTCTTATGCTGCGTCTCTTTAAAACCATTTGTTATAATCCCCACACCGAATGAAAGGCTGGCAAGCCTCAGCGTCTCTTCCGCCTGATCAACCCAGTCCCAATAATTCCTGTATTTATGCATGTAGGTGATTCCAATCTCATTACTGTTTTCAGTGGAGAGACCGAGCTCTTTCATTGTATCGTGAAACCTGGAGAAATGGAGCGTATTCCGGTCAATTTCACCATCCTGGTACTTAACCCACAGATTGTGATTTACGATCTTATATGTTTCCAGCCACTCTTGCAGCGACGTTTTTCGGAGTGCCGGATAATGCTCATAGATGGCCTGGTGAGATCTGGACTCCGCATTGTTATGATCTAACAGTGTGTTATCCAGATCGAAATAGATGTATTTTAGGGGCATGCACAATATGTTATACCGGCCTGCAGGACGGCTTCGGTTTGATGATAATTACAAAGATAACGGTTGATGATGTGTCAATCCAACCCGGATTGACCTTTATGCTATTTTTCAGAAACCGTTGTGTTCATTTCGATTGTGCCTTTCAACGTCTTGTTTACCGGACATTTTTCAGATATTTCAAGGAGTTTATCAAGTTGTTCCTGATCCAAATCGCCACTAATGATGAGCTCTTTCTCTATTTTGTCGATTTTCGCTGATTTCTCATCGCACTCCTCACAGTCATCAGCATGATCTTTAAAATGACGCAGTTCTACGTATATATCCTCAACAGGCCACTTTTTTCGATCTGCATACATTCTCAGCGTTATTGCTGTGCATGATCCCAGGGACATGAGCAGGTAATCGTAGGGATCGGGTCCCTCATCTTTTCCACCTGCAGATTCAGGTTCATCGGCCAGCAGTTCGTGCCTGCCCGCCGTTAGAGTTGTTTTATAGTGGCCTTCACCCAGATGGACATGGATAATTTTTTTCTCTTTACTGTCGGACATTTATATCGGTTTAAATTGTGCTTCTGTTGACTCGCAAATATACCGGTTTTTGCCTGAGGAAATGGATTGAATCGCATGTAAAAGAGTTCTGCTATCAAAAAGTTTACAGTCAACGCACGGCTATCTGATTATTGCTCCCCGCCGGATCCTGTAAAAATCATCTATCCGATTGTATCGTTAGAAGAGTTTTTTTCATTTTTTATTGGAAACTCCAGATAGAATGTGGTACCGCCCTCTTTTCTGGGGGTGAGCTCAAATGTGCCCATAAGCTGTTTAACAAGCGCCGTAATAATTTTTGTACCCAGAGAGCTCAAATTCGACATGTCGAATCCATCCGGTAACCCTAAGCCATCATCTTCCAAGGTAAAGGTAACCCGGCTATCGTCATGGCTGAGCTTTGCCCTGATCCACCCTTTATCGCGTCCTTTAAACGCATGCTTATAGACATTGGTAATCACTTCGTTGATAATGAGAGCGCAGGGAACAGCCTGGTTAATATTTAGTTCAATCGGCTCTGTCTCAACCACCATTTCAATTTCCTTATCTGCGCTGAATGATCTGTGAGTCGCTTTAATTAGCTTGTCTATAATTTTTGAAAACTCCAGCCTGGAAAAGCTGCTCGATTCATACAGGAGTTGATGAATACTTGCCATCGTTTCGACACGAAGCATGCTGTTGTTGAGCTTATTTAACACCTCTTCGTTCTCTTCGTCGAACACCTGCATCTGCAGCATCCCCGAAACCAGCGCAAGATTGTTTTTTACACGGTGGTGAATTTCTGAAAGCAGTATTTCTTTTTCTTCTAATGAGTTGTAGAGCTTTTCTTCCGATATGCGTCGCTTCGTCATATCCTGACCCGTAATAATCAGGTGCGAAACATCTCCGCTTTCGCTTTTTACGGGCACCATTGAAAGGTGGAGCCAAAATGTACTGCCATCTTTTCTGCTGATCAGCAGTTCTGTTTCGTGCGATTCATGTTTGTTCAGTGCACTCTTTAGCTTTTCGGCATCTTCCGGATTCGTACTTTCGTCAAAAAGTTTGCCGATCCTTTCACCTATTACATCGGATGACGTGTAGCCCGTCATCTCACTAAATCCACTATTCACATACATAATTTCCGGGACGGAACCTGCTTCAGCGGCCTCCAGTATAATTACGGATTCTCGGATATTCGTAATAACAGATTCGAGCAGTTTTTGCCGCTTTTCTGATTTCAGATTCTCAGTAACATTATTAGCCAGCACAAGGCTTGCATCTCTTCCCATATGAGAAAGAGTGCTTGACTTGATCTCCGCGTGCACGACCTCACCGCTTTTTTTTCTGTGGCTTTGATACTTCACTTCATCGGGCACATGAAAATCAGCCGAACCATTTCGTAACCTCTCTGCCGGATCAGCCTGGAATGCGTGCTGAATATCGGACTCCTTCATAGCCAGAAATTCATCCTTAGTGTAGCCGTATTGTTCAACAGCTGCCTTGTTCACATCCAGAAATTGATTTGTCACGCTGTCCACAAGCCACATCGGTTCTGGGCTATGCTCAAACAGATTCCTGTACCTTATTTCCGATTTTTTAATTTTATCAGAAAAGCCGGATCGTTTTATACTAAAAACAATTGCCTTATGGAGTAGCTGTGGCGTTACTTCATCTTTGAGCAGATAATCGGATACTCCTTTTGAAATAGATTTCACACTAAAGTCCAGGTCTGGGTATCCCGTTATTACGATTACGGGTGTATTTCCCGCCATCTCAACGACAGCCTCAATCAGATCTTCACCGCTTTTGTCGGGCAGGGACAAATCGAGTAATATACAGTCTAATGAACCTTCTGGCACATTCTCAAACAACTGAATAGCCTCTTGAAATGTTGCAGCGCGCGTAATGAAAGGAAGCTCAAACTGCTCATTAAGGTACTCTCGTAACAAAACAAAGTCGCCCCTGCTATCTTCAATCACAAAAAAACTGTACTGCTTTTCGCTCTGTTTCATAAAAAGTTTACCCTAACCCTTTAACGGGAGTTCAACCAACTGAATACAAAAATTCTCAATTTTTTTTAATTGCATTCAGATAATCATCAATTTATACCGGCTTGGTGATATAACAGTTAGCATGATTCTTATAGGACTTGATAATGTCATTCTCAGATGATGACATAGTAAGCACGATCACCGGAACCTGTTTAAGAGTCTCCTCTTTTTTGATAAAGTCCGGAATCTCATACCCGTTCTTTCGCGACATATTAACGTCCAGCAAAATCAGGTCAGGAGTTTCACATTCTGCGTACATGCCTTCCTTTTTTAAATAAAGAACAGCTTTTTCTCTGTCTTTAACAGTACTGATTGGATTTATTACCCGCCCTTCATTAAATGCTTCTTTAATGGGAAGAATATCTGCTTCATTGTCTTCAGCAAGTAAAATATGTATTGAATTCATATCTGCTACTCGTCAGTCGCATATCAATAACGAAAATACCTTATTATGGTATCGGCGTTCAGCCTGATATTGTTTAACCTTGAGTAATTTATTTTATATCGCTGTTTATATTATTTTTTTTGCAGTAAGACACAACGGGATTGCAAGACCGTTGACGCATATATTTCAAAAAACCGGAATTTCCAAAAGCCAACATTGGAGTGTTTCATTTTTCCAGCGATCCAATTATAATAAAATTATCAGAATCTATTTAATTAAAAGTCCGATGTGAAAGGATCTTAATCTGGAAGCGTTCAATCTTAGAAATCCGGGCTAAATCTTAACACTTTTTGATTTCTCCAATATCCGATGATCATCCTTCGGAACCTGTTCAAAAGAGAGGCAACATTCCGTACTTGATACGGAATCACCCTTTGTAAGATGAAATGGCGGTGATTTAAATAGAGTAAAAGCTTTTATATATGTTCCCATCATAAAGTCGCAGATGACGTGTGCTGATCCCAAAACCATCACCCCTGTTATACATACAGCAGCCGTTTGGAAAAACTCGCTTATCAAAAGTTACTGCTACTCAACAACCAAAAATCAAACAGCTTCACCGGGTAATGTAGCAAGGTGAAACCAAAATTTTTCGATCTGTAAAATAGCCTCTGTAAAATCGTCCACTTCAACCGGTTTCGTGATGTAACAGTTGGCGTGCTTGCGGTACGATTCGGTAATGTCTTTATCGGACGAGGATGTGGTAAACATTATGACGGGGATCTGGCAGAGCTGCACACTCGATTTTATAAACTGAAGTACTTCATGTCCGTTCAGTCGTGGCAAATTGATATCCAGAATGATGAGATTGGGTTTCACGCTATCGGTATATTTCCCTTCTCTGTTCAAGAATTGAACAGCTTTTTCTCCATTGCCGACAGCATGAATCCTGCAGTTGACTTTTGCTTCTTCAAACGCATCTTTAATAAGCAGCACGTCTCCGTCGTTGTCTTCTACAAGAAGTATTTGCATTAAGTACATATAAAGCTGTTTTTAGTGGAGGATTTGATTCAGTTCCCTTGAAAACCTCAATTCCCCTCCATTATTGCTGATTATCATGTTCAGGGTTCACCTTTCACTTAATAACTGATAACAATACTCCAGATATCAATCCGGTTTTTTAATCGTAAAATGAAACGTACTGCCTGTATTGAACTCCGATTCAACCCAGATTTTGCCGCCGTGGGCGTCCACAATTTTTCGGCATATTGCCAAACCTATTCCTGTTCCCGTATACTCTTCTTTCGAATGCAGTCTCTGAAAAATATTAAATATTTTTTCACTGTACTCTTCTTCAATCCCAATTCCGTTGTCTGATACCGAAATTTTCCACTTATTCCCAAGATCATCAGCTCTCACTTCAATTTTGGGATAACGGTCCTCTGCCTGGTACTTCAGCGCATTGCTCAACAGATTGCTCAATAGCCTATTTATAGATTGCCCGGCAGCTACGATAACCGGCAGGGAGTTCCATGCTACCATCGCTTTTTTTTCACGAATCGGTTTTCCATAATCTCTAACTACTGATTCCATCAACAGATTCAGGTCAACATTCTCTTTTTTCATGTCCGTTTGGCCCGTTCTCGAGTAATCGAGCAGGTCTAGTATAATTTGTCTCATACGTTTGGCGCCATCGGTAGCATACCATATATATTGCTTCGCTTTCTCATCAAGCTCATCACCATATTTCTTTTCAAGCTGCGACAAGAAGCTTGTTACCATTCGAAGTGGTTCCTGAAGATCGTGCGATGCCACAAAAGCAAACTGTTCCAGTTCGGCGTTTGAAGCGGCCAGCTCGTTAGCCTGCAGTTCCAGTGTCCGGTTCAGCTCTTTCAGCTCTTCCATCCTATGCTTTCTATCCGTTACATCTTTAAAAAATACCGCCAGGCCTTCAGCCGATGGATAGGCACTTACATCAAACCACTTCTCAATAGTAGGGTAGTACTCTTCAAACGTAACCATGCGGTGTTCATGCATGGCTTTGTGGTATCCGGAGTAGAAATCGAGATCCACGGCATCACCGTTAATGTCCCACAATTTTTTGCCCATCATATTTTCACGCAGCATTTGCAGCTCTTCTTCTGCAACCTTATTCCAATAGGTTATCACCCAGTTTTTATCAACTGCAAAAAATGCATCCCCAATACTTTCCAGTATTTCATTTTTTTCATTGTACGCCTTTTTAAGCGCCTCTTCGGCATTCTCATTTTCAATTGCGGACGTAAGGTTGATAGAAATTGTTTGCAGAAATGAGATCTCTTCGTCTCTCCATTCTCTCTTATGGGTACAATCATCAAACCCAATCGTTCCGTAAAACTCTGAACCGACAAAAACCGGAATAGCGAGTATTGATTTTATGCCCTGCTCTTTGAGGAGCTGCATAAACTCAGGGTCAGAAATATCATCTACAACGCTGCTGTATGGATGGTTTGCCTCAAGCGGCTTCAAGAATTCTTCAAGCTTACTGAACGGGATTTCCCGGTGGGCGGGATGATCCACCTGAACGTTCACACGTTTATCCTCCCATTTAGAAAGGATATGTGCTGTGTTTTGCCCGGTTTCTTCATTAAAGCTATTTTGAAAGAAATAAACTCGATCAGCATCTACCGCTTTGCCAATAATTTTAAAGCTCTTTTGAAGTGCTTCCTTCCAGTCGTCGAGCTTAATCAGGTGCCCGTTAAACTTCGCTATAGCTTTCAGTTGCCGGGTTTTCTCCAAAATTCGCGCCTGCGTTTCTTTGCGCTCATTAATGTTTTTAAAGTAGACCGATATCCCGTTTCCAGCCGGATATGCCGAAATATCGTACCATGAGCTTAGTGGCGGGTAGTAATATTCAAAAGATTTTGGGAACCCGTCATTCATCACCTCCCGATAATTGTCGAACAGCTCTGTATTTTTTGCGGCCGGAAACACATCCCAAATATTTTTTTCCATAACCTCATCAGATTCAACATGTAAGAGGTTTTCCGCCTCACTGTTGAAATAGCTTATAGCCCAGCTCCCATCAACGGCATAAAATGCATCCGTTATACTTTTAAGTATTCTGTTTCGCTCTTCTAATATCTCCTGCATGTTTTTATCGGCTTCATAGCGCTCAATCGCTACAGCAAGGTTGGAGGTAATGGTAGTGAGAGTTCGGACCTCCTCATCATTCCATTTCTCTTCAGTGGTGCAGTTATCAAACCCAACAAACCCGTGAAATTTATCCTGAACGTAAACCGGTATAACCAAAAACGTTTTAATATTTTGGGATTCCATCACCCGGCGAATAGTACCCCCGGCATCTATATCACTAATACGTGCACTGCTTGCTCTTTTCTCGAGCATTGGATTGATCAGCTCTGGCAGCTCTTCGAAAGGAATATCTTTTAAATCCGGGTTGCCCAATTCAGATTTTATTCCATTGCGGCACCACTCAAATACCTGACTGGTAAACCCCTTACCGGTTTCCGTATCGAACCGGTTTTCGAAAAAATATACTCTGTCGGCACGCACGGCTTCTCCAATCACCGCTAAATTGCTTTTTAGAGCGGTTTTCCACTCGCTGTAGTTCAGCAGCGCACTGTTGAGGCGTGCGATCGCATCTATGTGATGAGATTTTTCATGGAGCTTGAGCTCATATTGTTTCCTGAGATCAATATCCTGAAAGCTGCCGTACAGACGAACACATATCCCATCCACAATTTCAGGATCCCCGATTGTTCGAACCCATTTCTCATTGCCTTTTGCCGTTACAATCTGAACTTCAAGATCGAAAGGAATTCCCTGCTCAATGGCTTTCTCCACAGCCTTTTCTATTCGGATTCTGCTATCTCCCTCTTTATAAAATTGAATGGCAAGATCCATACCCGGCTCATAACCCGGTTCAACCTCGTGAATTTCGCGAGTTACGTCAGACCAGTTGTGCTCATCATTAATAATATCAACTTCCCAGCCCCCGATTTTTGCCAGGCGGTTCGCCTGTTCCAGCAGACTTTCAAGCTCTTTCTGCTCCGTTATATTCCGCGCAATACTGTAAACTTTTCCCTCTTCATAAAATGTGCGTGTGGTCCACGATAACCAAATTACGCTTCCATCCTTTGCCAGTAATCTGTTTTTGAAAATTTGAGTGCCTTTATCGAGATTGATTGCATCCATTTCCAGTTCCGTTTTGCGCCGGTCATCAGGGTGGGTAAAACTCGAAACGGGATGGGCAAGGAGTTCATCCTGCGTGTAGCCGAGCAGACGGCTCATAGCCGGGTTTACTTTTTTGAAATATCCATCCAAGCTGGCTACACAAATAATATCGGGTGAAAAACTAAAAATTCTGGACAGCTCTTCTTCAGACTGTTTTCTCTTAATTTCCGTGCCAAGATCCCGCACAAACTCTTTTAAAAAAGGTAGATTGCAGGGCTCGTGCTCTTTACCTTCATCCAGGCCAACAAGCAGTGCTCCAACTACCACTTTATTGTAAAGCACGGGAATACTTATAGCAGCTTCTATACCGGCTGATAGCGCCTGTTCTTTCCTATGATACTGACCGAGATAGCTAAGAGCGTTCCAAAACCGGGTTTCTGCTGTTTTCCAGACCATACCCGGCAACCCCTCACCTTTGGGAAACGACATAATCGGATTAGAATCTTCGTAAAACCTGGCCGCTGATCTATCTTGGTCGCGACTTACATAGCTCGTAAGATCAATAGATGAACTCTCGTTATTCACCAGCCATAATTCGGCGATGGGGAAATCGCCGTACGATATTATTTTGTGAAGTATGGCTTCGAATATATTTTTCAGAGAGTTTTTTTCATTGAACAGCTCGCGCACCTCCCCCTGAAGCTTTTTCAACATTTCACGATTTTTTCTATCTGTGATATCCCGCTCTATAGCGATGTAGTGAGTGCATATTCCGCGTTCGTCCAATAGCGGGGTAAGCGAAATTTGCACCCAAAACTCTTCCCCGCTTTTCTTGTAGTTTATGAGTTCAACATCCGTTGGAATATTCTCTGCAATTGCATGTCTCAACTTCTCCAGCTCAGGACTTTCCGAATTTCGGCCCTGTAGAATCCTGGGGGTTTTGCCAAGTACCTCATCAAAGCTATATCCTGTCATAGTTGTGAACGCCCTGTTCACATATACAATTTCAGGTCCATCGGGCGCAGTTACGGGTTCGGCCTTCGTTACTAACACGGCATCCCTGCCATTTACCACAACAGACTCGAACATGGAAAGATTTGTATCTTTCTTTTCCACTTCAAGCAGAAGGACGTTTCCATTCTCTTTTTCTGACAGAACCGAGCATAAACAGCTCAAGCTTATTTTTTCGCCATCGCCGGTTGTTCCAGTCGCCTTGAACGGCTCTTGGTTGCTTTTCCCTTGCATTGATCCGTCAAGCGGTTTTAGAACCTTACTGCTGGTTGTTCCGGTCAGCTCTTTTACTGAAACTCTGAACAATTTTGCCGCTGCAGAATTAAGATCTGATATAATGCCCGATTCTGATATTACCAGAAGCGGAGTTGAAGAGTGATCAAAAACAGCCCTGTATGTATTATCAAGCCCGTCTGACATAGTGTTGATGAATTTTTTCAGAAATTAATTAAAATATGATAACGACCTATATAACAAAATCTTTTAAATAAAGCCTG
>CAZXYQ010000102.1:0-10199 GCA_964644975.1 uncultured Rhodohalobacter sp. | reverse complement strand
TCGCAAGTAATTCATCCGGTACATCCATATCCATTCTAAGAAGGGTGGATGCATGCGTTTTTCCCTGCGCATCCAGTTTTAGTGATACAGTTCCGCCTCCGCCTAAACTCTCATTTAGTATAAAATTAAGTGCTCCTATATTCGGCATTTCATACCGTTCCACATCACCTTTACAGATATGTTTCATATACTCTTTCACACGCTCAGCGGTCAAATTCTCTTTTAAAAAAGGATAGATATCGGGATGGCGGGCAATAATCCCAACATTGCTGCCATTCCCTTTGTCGCCGCTACGCCCGTGTGCTATATTTAACAATTTAACTTTTGCCATATCTATTCTACAATTCCTATTTCAATTCCAGTTTCATTTAAATTACCGCCCACTTTAAAAACTTTTTCCTTAATCTCAGGTTTCACAATAGCCACTAGACCAATTCCAAGGTTAAACGTGCGCCTCATATCTTCTTCCGGAACATTTCCTGTTTTCTGAATGAGTTTAAATATTTCAGGACGCTCCCAGCTATCCCAGTCTACATTGAGGTCTAAACCCTCCGGCAGTACACGTTTTGTGTTGCTGATGAGACCACCTCCAGTGATATGAGAAAAACCGTTTACTCCATCAATCTCTTTCAGATTTGTAATGAGTTCAAGATAAGACTTATGGATCTGTAGCAGCTCTTCACCAATAGTTAGATTTAATCCATTTAGTTTTTCGTTGATATCATAATTATTAAATAGAACATTTCTGGCCAGCGAATAACCGTTGGTATGCAAACCGCTGCTTTTAAAACCTATCAGCAGATCGCCTTTTTTTATATTTTCACCTGTAATAAGCCTGGATTGATCTACAGCTCCCACAATAGTACCTGCAAGATCAAACTCACCTTTCTTGTATATATCGGGCATTTCAGCTGTTTCCCCGCCAATTAATGCAACACTATTTTCCCTGCAGGCTTTTGCAAAACCGCTAATAACCTGAAACCCGGTCTCTTTTTCGAGTTTACCGGTAGAAAAATAATCCATAAAAAAGAGAGGAGTTGCCCCACATACGGCAATGTCGTTCACGCAGTGGTTTACAAGATCCTGTCCAACGGTATCGTATGTACCGGCTTTAAATGCTACAATTAACTTTGTTCCAACACCATCTACACTACTAACCAGCACAGGAGATTCCATAGCTGAAAAATCGGGCTTAAATAAAGCACCAAATCCTCCTATGTTACTTAACACCGATACATTATGTGTCTCTTTTACAATATCTTTAATAGAGTTGACAAGTTCTTCGCCCGCTTCAACATCAACACCAGATTCTTTATATGTGTACTTTTTCTTCTTCAAGTAATATTGGTTTATTAAAGGATACCGTCAAGATAGAAAGAATGAAAGAGATGATTAAGGGTTATTTTGATCATTTATCCACAGGTATTTACAAATAGAATTGGATTTAATTTTTGTAGTATAGTAGTAGAGCGTGTGGATAAGTGTATAACTTTTTTATCCTGATTATGTGAATAGAAACAGACCGAATTGTTAATAATATTGTGAATAACTTTAACAGTAAAATCAATTAGTTAAGCCTCTACAAATTCTGTTTTCAACAATTGTATATATACTCTACATAAAGATGTAGTTTTCTTATCTACATCAAAAGTTATTCTTTATCGCTGTTCATAATTACTATCTTTTGTGGAACAGTGTGGACAAGAATTTTAGTTTTGGTGGGAATAGAATTCTCCACACACAAACAGAATGTTATACACAAGGTTATCCACACATGAAAATTGTAATTCAGAGAGTAAAATCTGCATCGGTTACAGTAGATGACTCGATAGTTGGTGAAATTGGACGGGGATTGCTATTGCTGGTTGGCATACATGAAACCGATACCAGAGAACAGATAGACTGGTGCTGTAACAAACTTAAAAAGCTCAGAATATTTGAAGATGAGGAGGGTAAGATGAACTATTCCGTTTCTGACGTGAATGGCGGAATGCTTATTGTATCTCAGTTTACGCTGTATGGGGATATGAAAAAAGGAAATAGGCCCAGTTTTATAGAAGCAGCCAAGCCCGATATTGCCGAACCTTTGTACAACTATATGGTGGAAAAGCTCCAGTTTTCTTTTAATGGACCTGTTGAAACCGGAACGTTTGGGGCGATGATGGACATCAACCTGTTAAATGATGGTCCTGTAACGCTGGTGATGGAGCGCTAATGTCGGTTATTTTTATTTTTGTAGACGGTATTGGAGTTGGAAAGCAGACCCCATATAACCCGCTATTTAAAAATGGGTGGGACTCTTTTACGGTTTTTACGGAAGGTGACGGACTTGATGATACGTTGCCCGCTGTAAAAAAAGAGAGAATTTTATATAAACCTATTGATGCGAATTTAGGTGTTAAAGGTCTTCCGCAGAGCGGTACAGGTCAAACCACGCTTTTTTCAGGTGTAAATGCGTCTGAAATTGCAGGTAAACACTATGGTCCGGTTCCTTATACAACCACACGATTTTTACTTCAAGAGAAAAGCCTGTTTCATAGCGTATTAGAAATGAAACTGAAACCGGTATTTATGAATGCTTATCCGGAAATTTTTTTTAAAAGAGCAAAAAAGAAAAACCGGTGGACCGCCACTACAATGATGGCAAGGTCAGCAGGAATACGTCTAAAAACAATGGATGATCTGCTGGATGGGAAGGCTTTAACTGCTGAAATAACTCAGAATGTTTGGCGTGAACAACTTGGGCTGAATGTTCCTCAAATAACGGTTGAAGAAGCTGCTTCGCGGCTACTGAAGGCTGCAGAAACAAATGACCTGGTTATGTATGAGTTTTATCTAACGGATAAGGCGGGACACAGCATGGATAAATCTTATGCAGACCGAATCAGAGATATTTTAAATCCATTTTTAAAGTTTACTTCTGATAATCTAAATAAAAATGATACCCTGGTCATCACCAGTGATCACGGCAACTTTGAAGATCTTTCAGTTAAAACGCATACCCGTAATCCGGTTCCGCTTTTTGTTAAGGGAAGAACGGATTGTTTTGAAGAGGCTGAAAGTATTATAGATGTAACGCCGGGAATACTTGAAACTCTGAAAAAGAAATAACTGAGTTTGAATAGTGAATATCTCCCCTGCAAGTGGATTCCTGGTCCGGACCTGTCCCGAGCTTTGAGTTTGAGGCATACTTTTTTGGTGGGGAGACAGTATGAGCGTTTAGCGAAGCAGGTGAGGGATATCCACGCACTTCCGTGGTTCACGTTCAAAAGTGCCAACAAAGAAATGTAATATTGGCTAATGGTTGTGACGTTGCCTAAAAAAAACTTTTAAAACTTATCCAGCGCTTCTTTAATTCTGCTGAAGATCTCTTCAATAGTTCCAACGCCATCAATCTTCTGAACCTTGTCTTTCTTTTTATAATGATTCAGAACAGGAGCTGTCTGTTTGTGGTAGACGTTGAGGCGGGTTTTTATCTTCTCCGGAGTATCGTCTGAACGCTCGTCGGTTCTTGAAAGAATCCGATCGATCAGTTCTTGCTCCGGAACTTCAAGATTCAGAAAGAGGTCGACAGCCGTATTATGTTTTGATAGAAATTTATCCAATGCTTCGGCCTGTGGAATGGTTCTTGGAAAGCCGTCTAAAATGTAGCCGTTGTTATACTTATCGTTTTGCAACTCATCCACAACAAGGTCTACCACGGTTCCATCGGGTACAAGTTCACCAGCATCTAATATGGATTTTACTTTTTTCCCTAATTCTGTTTCATTTTTAATGTTATACCGGAAAATGTTACCGGTTGAAAGATGTGGAATATTATAGTGAGTTCTTATTTTTTCAGCCTGAGTACCTTTTCCTGCGCCCGGAGGGCCAAATAAAATTAATTTCATAGGTGAAACAGAATTTGGGAATTCAATAGAGATTACCCTCAAGGGGATATGTGGAGGTGGTGTTTGTAATAAAAATAAACGGATCTTAGTAAAAAATCCGTTTATCTATAATTTACTTCTGCTCTTTTGCCGGTTCCGGAGCTTTCTTTTCGCGAATACGGGCAGATTTACCTGTACGCTCACGCAGATAGAAAAGTTTAGAGCGTCGAACACTGCCTCTTTTCTTCACTTCAATTTTTGCGATGAAAGGTGAGTAGAGAGGGAAAATACGCTCAACACCAACGCTACCCGACATTTTTCGTACGGTAAAGGTTTTGTTGGCTCCACTTCCGCGTTCGTTTATAACAACGCCCACATACTGCTGGATACGCTCTTTTTCACCTTCACGAACCCGATAGTGAACGTTTACACTATCTCCTGCTACAAATTCTGGCAGGTCATCGCGCATCACGGTTTGTTCTATTAATCTTAATTTATCCATTGTTTTCTTCTTTATTACTGGCGTTAGTTATTCTTTTTAAATTTTTTATAAAGATCAGGCCGGCGTTCTTTTGTCTGCTTTATCGACTGATCGTGTTTCCAATGTTCAACTTTTTTATGATCACCTGATCTGAGTATTTCCGGTACTGTAAGCCCCTTAAATTCTGCCGGTCGTGTATATACCGGACCTTCAAGCAGATCGCTCTGAAATGAATCAGATAACGAGCTTTCAGCATCGCCCAGTACGCCTGGAATGAGTCTTACAATCGAATCTGTCATAACCAGGGCTGGGAGTTCACCACCTGACAACACATAGTCTCCAATGGAGTATTCTGCTGTTACAAGCTGATCTCTGACCCGCTGATCTACACCTTTATAGTGTCCGCACAGGAAGATAATATTATTTTTTATCGACAGCTGATTGGCATCTTTCTGCTCAAACACGTTACCGTCAGGAGCAGTAAAGATAATCTCATCGTACTTGCGTTCACTTTTTAAATGTTCTATACACGAAAAGATCGGCTGGGGCGAGAGTACCATTCCAGCACCGCCTCCGTATGGATAATCATCAATTTTGTGATGTTTATCTTCCGAATAATCGCGCAGATCATGTATATGAATTTCGACACGTTTATTTTGGCGCGCCCTGCCAACAATGCTGTGTTCCAGCGGACTGTGAAGCAGACCGGGCACTCCGGAAATAATGTCGATACGAAGTATGCTACTCATCTATTAGCTGGTCAAGGTTTTGGCAGTTGATTGTTCTATTATCGTGATCTACATCTACAATGTATTCGTCCACGAATGGAACAAGCAGTATGCCGCTATCCATTTTCACCTCAATAATGCTGTGGGCAGGATTACTAAACAGATCTAAAACGCGGCCGATCAAATCAGAATCATAACGGATTTCATACCCGGTAAGATCATCATCTGATGGTTGCGGATCTATTTCTGTAGCCGGATCAAACTTATCCGAAAACAGTCCTTTATCCCTTAACGCCTCAGCATCTGTGCGATTGGTGATCATATCAAATTTTACAAAGAACGATACCTGGTTCCTTTTCTCCTCTGTGTAGAAATCTTCAATTCGCAGAGGTTCAAAACCCGATCGATCATTTTTGATATAGACGATTGGGTTCTTTCTTAAAAAACGATCTGTTATAGATATTTCAGGTAGTAAGCGGATCCATCCTTCCAATCCGCGTGCCCGGCCTATGCGGCCGATTTCATGCAACCGGAACGTCATATTATCTCCGGTATGATTTCATTGGCTGATAGTTATCAATCAGACTGTTTACTTTCCCACGCACGCTGAACGGTTACGCGGTCTTCATCGTCAGTCACAAAACCTTTCAGACCTTCAATCGGTGTATCTTTGATATGGTCAATCGCTTCGTTGGCGTTCATATCGGTTGATACCTGTGTTGATTCTTTCTTTTCAGAAGATTCTTCAGCTTTGGGTTCTTCTTTAGCTTCAGCTTCTTTTTCATCTTTCTCTTCAGCAGGCTTGTCAGCCTTAGCTTCGGATGCCTCCTCTTTTTCCTCTTCTTCAGAGTCTGAATCATCAGGAGAATCTTTCTTGTCTTCAGCCGGTTTTTCATCTGCCTTCTTTTCAGGCTCAGCTTCGGGTTCCGCTTTTTTATCTTCTGCGGGAGCAGCTTCTTTTTCTTCTGCAGGTTCGTCAGCTTTCGCTTCGGGAGCTTCTACTTTTTCTTCTTTTTCAGATTGGTCAGCCTTAGCTTCAGGAGCCTCTGCTTTTTCCTCTTTTTCGGAGTGGTCAGCTTTTGCTTCTGTTTTTTCCTCTTCGGAAGCAGCCTTAGCAGCTTTATCTTCCTCTTCCTTCTCTTTAGCAAGAGCTTCTTCAGCTTTTTTGCGCTCCAGCTCTTTGGCAGCAGCGGCGGCTTTCTCTTCAACCTGCTTTTTATACTCTTTTTCTTCTGCTTTAAGGAGTTCTTTTTGTTGAGCTTTTCGGCTAACGGTGTCTTCACCGGCCTTGGCTTCTTTGGCTTCGCGCCATTCAGTTATAGCAGCTTCAATCTCCTCTTCGCTCTTGCCCCAACGCATCAGGTGCATTTTGTAGAGGATACCCTCATGTTTTAAAAGGTTGCGAACAGTATGGCTCGGCTGAGCACCTATTTTGAGCCAGTGAATTACACGCTCTTCATCGTATGTAAGCTCTTTTTTCTCGCTAACATCGTCGAAGCGGCCAAGACGTTCAATTATTCGTCCATCACGCGGTGCGCGACTGTCAGCTACCACTATGTGATAAAATGGTCTCTTTTTTCTTCCTTTTCTTTGTAGACGTAACGTAATCAATGATTTACTCCAGGTTGGTTTTGTGTTTAATTTTGTTATCGTTTGCCAAATGGCAGATTTTTGAGCCCTTCCATAGCGCGGCCCATTTTATTCATTTTCGACATTGTTTTCATCATCTTCTTCATCTGAGAAAACTGTTTCATCAGTTCGTTGATTTCACGAACGGTTGTTCCGGAGCCTTTAGAAATGCGCCTGCGCCGGCTGCCGTTAAGCAGATCGGGATTTTGTCGTTCTTCCGGCGTCATCGACCGGATGATTGCTTCAATAGGTTTGAATGATTCATCACTGAAATCGGCATCTTTTACTGCTTTATCAGCACCGGGAATCATACCTACCAGATCGGAAACATTTCCCATCTTCTTTATTTTCTGTATTTGATCCAGGAAATCCTCTAGATCAAATTTATCAGACTTTATTTTCTTCTGTAGTTTTTGGGCCTGCTCATCATCATACTGCGATTGGGCTTTTTCCACAAGGGAAACTACATCGCCCATTCCTAAAATTCGCTGAGCAAGCCTGTCGGGATAAAATGGTGAGAGAGCGTCGAGCTTTTCGCCAGTGCTCATAAACTTAATCGGCTTCTTCACAACAGAACGTATAGATAATGCAGCACCACCACGGGTGTCACCATCCAGTTTTGTGAGAACAACTCCATCAAAATCGATACGGTCGTTAAATGCCTTAGCAGTATTTACCGCATCCTGGCCGGTCATCGAATCCACGACAAAAAGGATCTCATCAGGATTGACCGCTTTTTTGATCTGCTCCACTTCGTCCATCATCTTCTCATCCACATGCAGACGGCCGGCGGTATCAATAATAACGGTGTCGAGCGCAAGGCTTTTAGCCATTGACACGGCTTCGCGTGCCACACGAACGGGATCTTTTTGCTGAATAGAGTAGACCGGAACTTCGATGGATTCAGCCAGCGTTTTTAACTGGTTGATAGCAGCCGGACGGTAAACGTCAGCGGCGGCGAGAATGGGGTTCCTGTTGTTTTCGGTCTTCAGGTAGCGCGCAAGCTTACCAACAAAAGTTGTTTTACCGGACCCTTGCAGCCCAGCAATCAATATTACGGTGGGAGGATTTTGGGAGACATTCAGGTCGACCCTCTCTTCGCCTAGCATGGTTACCATCTCATCGAAGACAATTTTGGTAAATTGCTGGCCGGGATTTACGCTGGTAAGCACATCGGATCCCATAACGCGCTCTTTCACATCATCTGTGAACTTGCGTGCAACATCCAGGTTTACGTCTGCATCGAGCAGAGCACGACGGATCTCACGCACCGTTTCGGCGATGTTGACATCCGTGATCCTGGATTTACCCTTCAGAGACTGAACGGCGGATTCTATTTTAGAAGACAAATCTTCAAACATAACGAGTCAATAAGTATATATGTAAAAGTGCAGAGTCTTCAATAATACGGACATCCATCAATCTTATCAACATCCGTTGTGGATAATTTTACTCACCCTGACAGCGTTGAGATGAGGACATCACATTTCTCTGCTCCATTATCCAAATCTATTTCTTTACATGTTGAAGAATCTGAACAACGGTCTGCGTCCGCTGATCAATATGCTATGTCTGAATCACCCAAAACCGCTGGGATGTTTTCAGGTCTGTAGTACCTTCAATCTAACTTTAATAGATAAGTTATCACTTTTCATTTCTAAACATTTCGATGTGATGATCGAACATGTTATTTTGACCAAAAATTAATCTAATTGTAATCAATACATTCTATTATGTCGGATCAAAAAGGGTATGGACTTCTAAAAGGTAAAAAGGGAATTATTTTTGGTGCTTTGGATGAGCGGAGTATCGCCTGGAGAATTGCTCTGGCATGCAAGCGCGAGGGAGCCGATTTTGTTCTGTCTAACGCTCCGATAGCGTTGCGGTTGGGAACGCTCGACGCCCTGGGCGAAGCGACAGATGCAAAAATTATCCCCTGTGATGTATCGGATGAAAAAGATGTTGAAAAACTGATGAAAGAGGTAAAAGAAGAGCTGGGCGGTGTGGACTTTATTCTGCACGCTATCGGCATGTCTCCAAACATCAGAAAAAAGAAAGAATATAAAGATTTGAATTATAGCTGGTATAACCAGACGCTAGATATTTCGGCCATTTCACTGCATAAAGTTCTTCACTTCGCTGAGCAGGAAGAGATTTTAAATGACGGTGGAAGCGTAGTGGCGCTATCTTATATCGGTGCGCAGCGAATATTCTCCAAATATTCAGATATGAACGACGCTAAAGCACTTCTGGAAAGCATTGCCAGGAATTACGGAAGCCGTCTTGCATCGCGTGGAATTCGTGTAAATACGGTTTCTCAAGCCCCAACTAAAACCTCTGCCGGAGCGGGTATCAAAGGATTTGACAGTATGTATACGTTTGCTGAAAAAATTGCGCCGCTTGGTAACCCCAGTGCGGACGAGTGCGCAGATTATTGCGTGACACTCTTCTCGGACCTAACTAAAAAAGTGACGATGCAGAACCTCTTTCACGATGGCGGCTTTGTGACATCCGGAATCTCTGAAGAGATGATCGACGGTCTTGTGAGGCTTTATGCAGATGAAGAGTAATAGGTTGGTTATTTGTATATTTGTGAATTAGTCATTTAGTGGAGGTAGCGCATCAGCTCCGGGCATCTCAAAGGTGTTAGAAAAATTGTGATTTAGAAGTGGGAATGAAATGTTAGTTCGATTTGTGGTTTATGGCATGGATCAGACCAATTCTCCCCTAAAAAGGGGAGATTAAGAGGGGTGTTTGCTGGGATCTTCACCATACATTAACACAAATTCCCCTGTATCCTCTTTAATAAGGGTGACTATTCGATTCTAATCAATATCCAACACTCGCGTTAACACAAAAAAAGGTCGTTATAAATTTAAGCAGCAGACGTTATGACCCGAAAAATTCTTGGTATTGATCCCGGATCCCGGCACACCGGGTATGCTGTGTTAACCATTGAAGGCACCCGCTACAGCTCTGAAGTTTTTGGTGTGCTTCGGATGGATAAAATGGAGAGTCAGACCGAGAGACTTCAGTATATTTTTGAGGAGGTTACCGCAATCATTAAAGATCAGCAGCCCGATGAATGTGCGGTTGAAACGCCGATTTATGGCGTTGACCCGCTGGCAATGCTGAAACTTGGCCGGGCGCAGGCTGCAGCTATTCTTGCTATCACAAACCAGAAGCTTCCGGTTGAAGAGTACTATCCCAAAGCGGTGAAAAAAGCTATTACCGGAAATGGTAACGCCAGTAAAAAGCAGGTGGCATTCATGCTGAAACGGATGATGAACCTGCCTGATGAGCCAATCGGAAATGATGCGACGGATGCGCTCGCCGTGGCTTGGTGCCATCATACAAAAGCAGGTGTAATAGGCATGAAATCGGGGAAAAAAGCAAGTCATCAAAATAACCGAAAATCGAGTTGGTCGGCGTTTGTTCAGGATAATCCCGACAGAATTAAAAAACATTGATCCATGATTGCATTTCTGAATG
>CAZXYQ010000101.1:0-10349 GCA_964644975.1 uncultured Rhodohalobacter sp. | reverse complement strand
TGCTTCGTAATCTTCTTCTATAAACTCAATTCGTCCGGCGATCTCTTCCCACTTGCTGAAGGATTCAGTAAGCTTCTGTTTTAGCTCTTCGTACTCAATAGAGACTTTCTTTACACGATCGGGATCGTCATAAAAATCGGGTTCGGCCATTTGTGTTTCAATCTCCTCTATCCGGGTTTCATAGCCGGAAATCTCTTTTTCCAGTTTTTGAAGCCTGTTCTTCAGCGGTTTGATCTTTTTCGAGAGGGCATTCCGTTTTTCAGCCTCCTGGCGCCGCTGCTCTTTTCTGCTGAGTCCATTCTCCTTAGAGTTGGATGCAGCCATTTTTTTTGCTTCAGAACTGTCTGCCTGCTCAGCCTGCTCCTGCTTTTTAATCTGATCGAGGTAGTAACTTACATTTCCAAGCCATGTTTTAACCCGGCCCGGCTGTATTTCCAGTGTCTTGTTCACTATGGGGTCCAGGAAATCCCTGTCGTGGGATACAATCATCAGCGTACCTTCAAACTGCTGGAGCGCCTGCTGCAGGATATTTTTTGACTGCATATCGAGGTGGTTCGTGGGCTCATCAAAAATGAGAAAATTACCGGAATTCAATAGCATTTTGGCAAGCGCAACGCGGCTTTTTTCGCCACCCGACAATACGCTAACTTTTTTAAATACATCATCGCCCACAAACAAGAAAGAGCCAAGGATTGTACGCAGCCGTGTTTCCGACTCGTGTGATCCGGCAAGTTTCATCTCTTCGAGAGGCGTATTTTTGGGCTCCAGTTCTTCGGCCTGATGCTGGGCAAAATAGCCGGGAGTTACATTATAGCCCACTTTTCGTTCCCCATTCGTAATGGGTTCCAGACCCGCCAGGATACGGATAAGCGTGGATTTACCCGCGCCGTTGGGTCCTACAACCGCAATTTTATCACCGCGTTCGATCTCATAGTCAATACCGTTGAATACGACATTGTCATCATACTTCTTAACAACACTGTCGAGTTTCATCACTACCTGACCCGTACGGTCAGCCGGGGGAAACTGGAATGAGATTTCGGATTGCTCCTGCTCCAACTCAATCTGCTCCATCTTTTCGAGCTGCTTGATCCGGCTCTGCACCTGTTTCGCCTTAGTAGCTTTATATCGAAACCGATCGATAAACTCCTGCGTCTGCTTGATCTCTTTCTGCTGGTTTTCATACTGCTGTGCCAGCAGCTCTTTTTCTGTCGCATACTTTTTTTCGTAGAACGTGTAGTTACCGGCATACTCATCCATCGACCCCATTCGCAGTGCGAGTGTCCGATTGGTCACGTTATCCAGGAATGCCCGATCGTGCGATACAATGATAACAGCCCCGTCATAATTCTTAAGGAACGCCTCTATCCACTGCAGGGATTCAATATCGAGATGGTTGGTGGGCTCATCCAAAAGCAGATAGGTGGGCTGACGAAGTAACAGTTTTGCGAGCGCGATCCGCATCAGCCAGCCACCGCTGAACTCTGTTGTGGAGCGTGAGAAATCTTTTTCGTCAAAGCCCAGCCCGGCCAAAATTCGTTCAATATCTGCCTGGAGAGTGTAAGATCCGGAATTTTCCAGTTTGTGCTGAATCTCGCCGAACTGCCTGAGTGCTTCCTTGTGCTCCGGGCTATCGGATGATGCGGATTCCATCTGAGCCTGTACGGTATCAAACTGATCGCGGAGTTTCATAATCTCGGCAAAGGCGTGTTCTACCTCTTCAAACACAGTGAGATTCGGATCGGGCTCCACACCATCCTGGGGAAGATATCCTACAGTAGCATCGTTACTCATGCTTATGGAGCCTGAGTCGGCCTGCTGTTCACCGGCGATAATTTTGAGCAATGTTGATTTTCCGGCCCCGTTTGGCCCTACAAGGCCAATTCGTTCACCGGAGTTAACGATGGTGTTTATATTATCGAAAAGGGCACGTTCACCAAAATGGAGAGTAATTCCGTCTATTTGAAGCAATGGAAACCGGTTAGGATGTTTAAACTATCAGGATTATTTTAAAATCGGTAATTTCACCGAACGTCTGTAAAATACCAATGATTCTCATCACCAAAAAAGATTTCATATGAATCTCACAATAAGGATACTGTTTCTCTCATTAATTACTCTGTTTATACTGGGATGCGAGCAGGAGAGGCAGCAGCCTTCGCATGAGTTTGCTATCAATAATCCTGCTGAAATCGGCAGTCAGTATCCCAATCTTCATAAAGACGAGAGCGGCAGAACTATCATAAGCTGGATCTCCGGAATTGAAGAGGAGATTTATGCGATTGAGTACGCGACCTATATGGAAGATGGCTGGACTCCTCCCAGAACCGTTGGGCTGAGCAATAACTATTTCGTGAATTGGGCCGATTTTCCGTCAGTGGTGGGCAAAGATGGTAATGTTGTAGCCGCACACTGGCTCCGGAAAATCCCCGGAGGTCCGTACGCCTACAACGTGAATATTACATTTCCGGCCGAGGAAGCACGTCGCTGGACAGATCCAATAATCCCGCATAACGACGGTACCGCCACCGAACACGGCTTCGTTTCGATGGAGCCGCTGGATGAAGATCGTGTGCTTGCAATTTGGCTGGATGGACGAAATACGGAAGGCCGCGCCCACGATGAGTATGATGACCCTGATAAAGCGATGACGCTGCGATCTGCTGAAGTGTCTAAAGATGGTTCCATCACACGGAAGCGCGAAATTGACCCGATGATTTGCGATTGTTGCTCCACGGATATGACTCTGATCGACGGAAAAGCGATCGCCGTATACCGTGACCGTACCGAAGATGAAATTCGTGATATATCGATTGTGAGCTACGACCTTGAGACCGGGGAATGGACCGATCCTGTTCCGGTACATGAAGATGGCTGGCAAATTAACGGCTGTCCGGTTAACGGACCCAGGATTGATGGCCATGGAGATCAGGTTGCGGTTGCCTGGTATACCGAAGCTGATGAAGATCCGGTCGTGAAAGTGGCCAGATCCAATGATGGCGGGCAAACTTTTGGCGAACCCGTGGTGGTTGCAAGGGAGTACACGCTTGGCCGTGCCGATCTTGTTCTTGGGGATGACGGCACGATCTATGTGAGCTGGATGGCCGGCAGAGGCGATACCGGCTATGTGATGCTGCGCACCGTATCTCCGGAGGGTGAACTTGGCGAACCGGTCAGAGTAGGGATTACGACATCAACCCGCAGAAGCGGATTTCCGCGCATATCTTCAACAGCTGACGGTATCTTTTTGGCATGGACCCAGACCGATCCGCTGATTCGGGTTCGAACCGCTTTGGTCCGCTTCGATTATTTATCCGAATTAAACTGATGCATCCGCGTAATATTTAATAACTTAATTCATTCCATCAACCTAATTTCTCAAAACGAAAATCGAAATAAGTGAAGACTATGATTAGAATCAAACCATTCCTTGTTGTACTTATTGCAATGCTTTTTCAAACCGCTTGTGCCGGTGCACAAACGGTAACAGATACCGACGACCAATATCGCCAGCAGGCCATCGAGATATTAGAGCGTGTTCCGCTGTTTGACGGCCATAATGATGCGCCCTGGCAGTACCGCAACCGGGTGGGATATAAATTTTCTGAGCTCGATTTTTTTGATACCACTCAGCTCGAACGCCCGATGCATACCGATATTCCCCGTTTAAAAGAAGGTCGTGTGGGCGCCCAGTGGTGGAGCGTATACGTGAGCGCAAATATTCCTGAAAACGAAGCGGTAAAACAGACGATGGAGCAGATTGATTTTGTTCACCGGATGGTGGAGAAATATCCCGATCATTTTGAACTGGCGCTGACAGCTGATGATGTAGAGCGAGTTTTTGACGATGGAAAAATTGCATCACTGATTGGAATGGAGGGTGGCCACTCTATTGCCAACTCCCTTGCCACGCTGAGAATGTTTTACGAACTGGGCGCACGGTATATGACCATCACTCACGGCCGAACGCTCGACTGGGCTGATGCCGCCGGGGATGATCCGCAGCACGACGGGCTCAATGAATTTGGTGAAGAGGTGATTCGCGAAATGAACCGTCTTGGGATGATGGTGGATCTCTCTCACGTAACCCCCGCAACCATGAAAGATGCCATCCGCGTATCAGAGGCCCCGGTCATGTTTTCGCACTCCAACGCGCTTGGCTTAACAGGTCACCCCAGAAACGTTCCGGATGATGTTCTGCAGATACTTCCCGAAAAAGATGGGTTGATCATGGTTACGTTTGTGGAGACATTCACGTCGGAAGAGCGTCGGCAATATTTTGCGGAACGGGCGGCCTATCAGCGAAAGATGGAGTATCTGAATCCGGGACTATCAAATGTAGTATCCGAAAAAATGGATGAATGGGATGATGAACATGGTCCTGCCCCCAAATCAACACTTTCTCAGGTTGCAGATCATATTGACTACATCCGCGATCAGATCGGTGTGGATTATATCGGTATTGGCGGAGATTACGACGGAATTCCAACGCTTCCAGAGGGACTTGAAGATGTAACAACCTACCCCGATCTGTTTGCTGAACTGCTCCGCCGCGGATATTCCGAGGAAGATCTTGAAAAAATTGCGGGCTTGAACATGCTTCGTGTACTTCGGGGTGCTGAAGAGGTATCCGAGAGATTGCGCGCAGAGCGAGAGCCTTCCGAGGTTTTAATTACGGATTTTGAGTGATTGTCGGAGTTCGAATCATATCTCCCCTTGAGGGGAGACGATGTGAGCGTTCAGCGAAATATCTGAGTGGTGTTCAGAAACTCAATAACGAGCACGATGCTCGGAGTTTAGGATTGTCATGAATCCCATCAAACACCCCTCCCCACGCGCATCGCGTGGGACTCCCCTCGAGGGGAGATCACAGGTGACGGCTATTGCGGCACTCCGACCCATGTTTATAAGGGCAATAAACCTGAAACGGCTTTTATTAGCGATCGAAGCCATGGAACACACCTTCGCTGCATTCAACCAGATTTATTCTCTCAAATGATTCTTAAGTCTGCTAAAAGTTATCAATTGAAATACGATAAATCGTATCTGAATGATGGGTTACAAAGAAAAGGTGGGATTCAGTTTTAAAAACGTCATGATAGATTACATCATCTCCATCCAGATTTCTGAAATTAAAGATTTTGATGTCGGACTGATTCGAAAAAGGTATTTTCATTAAAGAAGCCCGGTATCCAATCCAGATTGAATCATCATCAAAATAGATTTCCCTGATTAAATTGTAAACCGATGATCCGGGTTCGCCAGGTACTGGGGCTTGTTCAGACGGTATTAAGTTGAAGTTTAATTCATCTGGTTCAGCTTCAGGTTGCAGATGAATCATAAACTTCTCTTCCCCTTTATTTACCATGATCAATGGTACTCCGTGGTAACCATATGCAAAAAGTTCTCTTATTTCATCATATTCATACATCACAGAATTGTGCATACCTGGATGAAAACCGGTTGGAATTACAGGTTTAGCTAATGTATCGATAATTGAACCAGATGAATCTCGAATGGCTAAAACAGGATTGTGAAGAAAGGAAGGCCAAATAAATCGATTATCATCTAGGACAGTTAGTTTATTTGTGCTAAATGCGGGTGGTATTTCTTTAAAAGAGAACCTATTAACTTCAATCCCATGCAAATCAGTGACGATAATTTGTTTTAATCCTATATCGAGTGTGTAAATCTTATTTTGATATCGATACATAGATGCCGGAGTACCAATATCTCCGGGTCCTCGACCTTTTTTGAATATTTCACGGCTTATTTTTCCATGCTCATCTACTTCATAAACCATACTGCGGTTCAGGTCAGCAACCCAAAACAGACCATTTTCTATAGAAATTATATCTTCAACCCTGTTGAGAATAATGTCACTTTGATGATTATCAAACCAAACATCAACGGTTAAGGTATCATATACAATATTCGACCAATCGTTGATCGTTTTATATTCAAATTGATCTGAATCCGGTACTCTATTTATAAAATCCGGAGTATCAGAATTGATACAACCAAATAAACAAAAAACTAAAAAGCCGATTAGAAAATTGCCAGTTTTCGCAGACATTCTATTCATATATAAATTTATTCAGTTGCATCAATTAATTTGTGAAGTGGTATAAAAATTAGGCTATTTGAGGACATGTACCACCATATGATGCACCTGCGTTATATCCGCTGCCAACTAATTCTGGTGGAGTATCTGGATCACTATGATCAACAACAGACCATGAAAAACCATCTTCAGTCTCATGAATAGTGGTAATAACTCCACCTTCATTACATTCATATACATTGGTTGCTTATGTAATTCCAATGACGGTCAAAAATAATATTATAATGATGGAAAGTAATTTTATTTTTTTCATAATGAATAAGTTTATTGAGAAATTATATTTAAGTAGAAATTAAGTATACCCCCCATTATTTAGACGCAATATAAATACACTAATTTAAATCAATACTTACTATTTGTTCTTAAAACCAATCACCTGCAGGTTAAAGTCAGCCAGAATTACCACACCTACTCTTGTAAATGATTCTTAAGCCTATCACCCGAGTAAGGTCTTTTCTTTTCTGATGGGGAATCAGAATCAATTTCGATGACTTGAATTGAGGGATCGTGTGAAGATGATTTCCCGGCTTTTGTATTGCTTTTTGAACCCCTAATTTTCTCTTTTGAAAGCTGTTTTGCCTGAATCACAAGTTCTTCTGCAATTTCAGATACTTCATTCCTATGATGCTTTAATCGACGTTTGCCATAGGCTACGGTAATGGGAACGAGCAGTGCCGCAAGAGAAGCTCCCCCAAGTATTCCCATCAAAGGGGAGTCGAGTGCGGCGAATCCAATTACACCACCAATCACTGAAAATAGCATGAGGCTGGTGAAAGCGAGAAAAAGATGGCTGCCTTCCGATTTCCATGAGAGGTTCCAGCCCTGACGTTTGCTCACCCGGATTCGCAGTTTGTCGCCGCGCTGCTGTATCAGGGCGCGTGTCGTGTAAAGCTCAATTTCATCCTGATACCTCCAGTCCACACTCGTGTTCGTTCTGTTGATCTGTGGCTTTCCCGAATAGTCATTCCATAGCCGGTCCCACCAGTTGATGTCATCCTCAGATGTACCAAAGCGGTGATTTAGTTCAATAACCAAGTCATCCATAATCTGAGGAGTCAGTTTCCCTTTTATCCAATGCTCAGCCACAATTTCGGAACGGTTGACACGGGTACTCTCTTTCAAGTCGGCCAAGGTATCGTCACGGTCGAGTTCATCAGCTGCGCGGTGCATCAGCTCTGGATCGATTCCGGCATCTGCGGCAATTTTCTCCAGATCCTGCATGGTGAGCCCTGTCCGATCACCGCTCTGTGAACTGCCTGATCGATTTGAATCGAGCTCAACGGCACGGCGAATCAATTTTGCAACTTCTTCTTCACTATACATCCGTTTCGACATGGTTGAGAAATTTGGTTAATGAATGCAACACGCGTGGGAATAGAACCTAAACATAGAATACGACTTTTATAAAGGCTTGTTACAAATAAACCAAAAAGCGTCAAACCTATTACAGTCACCTAAACAAATTTCACTTTTCACCTTTCCCTTTTCTCCCCTCACATCTCATCAGAATAATACGCCTTCACTTTCTCACGTAAATTGAAACCACTGCTCATCACTTCACCGTAGGCTCCGGCGCTGCGGATCGCAACAAGATCACCCCGCTTCACTTCGGGGAGTCGAATCCCTTTTCGGAATGTATCGGACGTTTCGCAGATCGGTCCCACTACGTCATACGTTTTCTCTTTGCGGTCTGATGTAAGGACATCTACGTTGTGGGCTGCCTGGTAAAGAGCCGGCCGGATCAGCTCGGTCATACCGGCGTCCAGTACGGCGAAATCGGTATTGATCCCCTCTTTCACAAAAAGCACTTTTGAGATCAGGTTTCCACACTGGCCCACGATACTCCGGCCGAGTTCAAAGTGTACCTGCTGACCTTCGCGCAGCTCAAGATTTTTTTCAAAGAGGTTGAAAAAGGATTTGAAATCGGGATGGGGTTCATTGTCGGGATCTTCATAGCTGATACCGTAACCGCCGCCAACATTTACGTGAGTGAGATTGATCTCCTCTTCCTCGAAACGATCCTGAATCATATTCACCCGCGCGCACAGATCCTCAAAAGGTTTCAGATCCCGAATCTGAGATCCGATATGGAAGTGAATGCCGGTCAGTTCAATGGCGTCCATTTCCGGCAAAATTTCAAACAGGCGCGGCAGCTGTTCGGGGTTTACACCAAACTTGTTTTCGTTCAGACCCGTAGTGATGTACTTATGCGTTTTAGCTTCAACATTGGGGTTTAGCCGAACAGATACGTTAGCCGTTTTACCGGCTTTTTTCGCAAGATCATTCAGTACCTCAATCTCTTGGATCGATTCGCAATTAAAGGAAAAAATATTGTTGTCCAGCCCGGTCTGAATCTCATCATCTGTTTTACCTACACCGGCGAAGGCGATCTGATCTGGCCTGAACTCAGCCTCAATAGCACGTTCAATTTCTTTACCGCTCACGCAGTCAATTCCCAGGCCTGCTTTCCGGACAATCTCCAAAATTTTGAAATTGAAGTTGGCTTTTATGGCGAAGTGAACGTGAAAACCTTTCGACAGGCCATGTGTTTTGATCTCATCAAGCGTCTGCCGAAGCAGATCAAGATCGTAATAGTAAAACGGGGTTTTTAACTGCTTAAATTTTTCTACAGGAAACAAATCAGACATCAATACAAATTAGGTTAGATAAGAGCTGCAAAAAATACGGATTTAGTACTACAGTTGTGTCTGTTTTTAACTTTCAGAGCGTGTATCTGCTTCAAACCACTTTTTAAGAATCGGTATGATCAGGATCAAAAAGAGAACGGTGGAGGCTGCTATAATGATGGATTGATCAGGCAGGGCAAAACCGGCTGTTCGTGAAATGGCTCGTAAAAGGTTTGTCAGTCCGATCAGGATTGTGAGCCAGACGACAATTCCGGTAACCAGGTTCATCCACGCTCCGTTTTGATGGTGCCGCGGCAGTACACGGCTGTTATTCATCAGAAGAAACAGAATCACGGCGATGACCGGCAGGATGATTCCGTTGAGTGCCTGGGCTAGGATAATGACCGGAACAGGCTGCAGCTCCATCACGCCAAAGAGCATTCCGATGCTCACAACTCCAATCCAGACCGAGCGAAACCGGAAGCCATTTTCTAACCATTTTTCATGGTTGGTTTCGGATGACAGGAGTGATTTTGCGGTGATTGATGCGGCCAGTGCTGCGGTCAGCGTAGAGCTGATGCCGGCGCCAAACAGTCCAATTCCAAGCAACAAGATGCCAAATCCGCCAAGCTGATTGGAGAGGGTGGAGGCGAGCTCTTCAAACGAGAAACTACCGGTGATGGCCGTGCCGGTCAGCAGTATGGCAACTGAGATTATGCCACCAAGTCCGATTGCAATCCCCAGGCTGAGCTTCATCTCTGTTGGTGATTGTGCGTGTTTTAGTCCCGATCCCAGGAAAATATTGTAGGGAACCACCGTTGTACCGATAAGCCCCAAAACCAGCATCTCCGCTCCGGGTGGAATGGTTGGTGTGAAGCCATCAGAAAAGAGGGATGAATAATTGTGTGGAATCAGAAGTGCGGTGATCAGGAAACAGATTCCCATAATTGCTACAATCACGCCAAGCAGTTTAGCGATCTGCTGAACGGTTCCACGCCAAAGCAGAACTGATGCTAGCACACCGATTGCCAGCACGATTAGGGGAACAGATAAAGAGCTGTTTAAAAGAGTAATTCCGGCTACAGCTCCCAGAATGTTGCCCGCCTCAAACGCAGCACAGCCACTTACGATAGCAATTAGCGTCAGGCCAATGGTCCATTTTCCCCATTGGCTTGAACCATATTCGCTCCTCATCGCCTGACCCAGATTTTTTCCGCTTACCGCTGTAATTCGCGCCGATGCTTCCTGGAGGACATAACATGCCGCTGTAGAAAAAATCAGTGCCCAGATCAGCGCGTAGCCAAACCCGGCCCCAGCCGAAGCCGCTGTCGTGACCGTCCCCGGCCCGATAAAAGCCGCGGAGATGACGGACCAGAAGAGGATGTTGATGAGACGTTGTTTCATGGGGATGAATGTAAGAAAAAAACCTCTATTCCGCGGACAAACTTGGGAGTTGTGCTTAATCACGGAACCCACCCCTGACCTTCTAAAGTATTGCTTTGCAATCTTTTTCAGGTCTGTCCTCTTCCGCCAGCTGGCGGAGAGGTAATAACTCTCCTCCCACGGAGGAGACCGCCTCCAAAGTGATCCGTCGGCTG
>CAZXYQ010000100.1:0-10752 GCA_964644975.1 uncultured Rhodohalobacter sp. | reverse complement strand
GGTTCAGTTCCCGAAATCATATCAAAAGCGAGCTGAACCATTGTTACAACCGGAAACCAGCGAAAATCTTCTGAAACGTCCGGGCCCCGCGGCTCACTCAGCCATTCAGGCGAACGTGTAAACGAGCCGGGAGCGAAAAATGTAACCGGATCGCTTGCATACTGGAGATAGGCAATCCTGAAAGATCCCCATTCAGCTTCAGCATTCCACAGTCCTCCGTTTTGGTTTGCGAACCGTACCACAGAGCCGTCTCTGAATCGGGGAAGCCAGGCGGGGGAATCGGGATTACGGCGGTTCGTAACAGTTTGCCAGGTCGTTTTTCGAAAAGGCGGGCCCACCCAAAGTGCTCCATGAAACGGATCGTCAATAATATCAAAATGATCAAAAGAACGGTCGGAATTTAAAGCGCCGAGGCTAAGGCCGTGCAGATAGAGCTTTGGACGATCATTTTCCGGAAGATCTTTCCAGTAGCCATATACTTCCTGAAACAGAGCTCCGGCCATTTCAACACCGTACTCATCTCTGAACATCAGAGATAACGGACTTGGGAGATAAGAGTATTGAGCGGCCACACTTGCTATGTTGCCCCGAAATAGGTACTCCAGGGGATCGATTCCCGACGGATCCACCCAACCGGTTCCCGTTGGTGTGATGAGCACTAAAACCTCCCGTTCGAAAGCCCCCACCCGTATTAGCTCCTCAAGTGCTAGCCGTGCACGCTCCTCAAACGTTTCCGCCACGTGCATGCCTACATAAACCCGTATAGGATCTTGCACAACATCGTTAGTAAAATTACTAAAATCAGATGCTGAAGGTCCGCTGGTGAGATATCTTCTTCCCGTTCGGCCCATCTCTTCCCAGCTAAGCAGTGATTGAATGCTACCGGTTTTCATCGGGTCCGACGGCTTCTCAGTTTCGGGTTCCATCAACGCATCAACCTGTTCGTAGGTTCTGTCAGCTGTGCGGAGAATGGATGAGAACAAAACTCCGTCTACAACTGACCAGAACAGAAAGAATGATCCCATCAGGCCTATAATAAACGATACACGTGCGGGAAGATAGATTTTGAGCTTTCCGGTTATCAGTCTAAATGTCCAGCGAATAACCCGTGAAATCGCAATCACGGCTAAAAACGTTACGATCGCCACAATTCCTACCAGAAAGAGTTGAGTGCCGGTCACCTCCTCCATTTCCATCAGCCTGCGAAGGCTGTTCTGCCAGCTACTCGCCTTCCACAAAAAAATAGTAACCGTAAGCAGGCAAACGACCGACGCAATGATCTGTGCTATTTTTTGAACTTTTCTTCCCGGTTTAAGCAGCTGAAAGTAGGAGTAAAGCCAGATAAAAATAACTCCTACACCGTATCCTGCAGCCATAGAAAACCCTGACACCAACCCCTGGAACAGGTCCGTTCTCGGCAGAAGGCTTGGCGTCATCGAAAGTGCAAAAAAGAACGTTCCTACCAGTAATCCTGTGGTTGAAAAATACCTTCTTAGGATTACATTGCTCTTTCGTAAACCCCGAAAGTCACTCATACGTTATACGTCATTGTTGATTATTTGCAGGCCTTCACAACATTCCTACACATACTATCTGATAGGTTATAGCCGCATATAAATATAGGACTCTTTTAGCCAAGCTTTAAATACAATTCTTCCACAAATTTTGAACTGGATTTTTCAAAGTCTGAACACTTAAAACAGCAAGAAACGGCTCACACATCTCTCCTTTCACCACGTTATATTTAACGTTGTAATAAAAAAATGATCCATGAAAAAAATTCAGCTTATTCAGACCGGCGGAACCATCGCCATGCACTCCGGTGATGGCCGTCCTGAACTGGATATCGACAAATTCACGTCCCTACTTTACGATGAGATGCCCGAGCTTTCAACGATTGCCGATCTCAGTACCGAACAGATCTTTTTTGAGGACAGCTCGGATATTACGCCGCTGCACTGGCAAAAACTGAGTCGCCATATTGAGGCAAATTACCATCTTTTCGACGGATTTGTGATTCTGCACGGCACGGACACCATGGCCTACACCGCCTCTGCCCTCTCCTTTTCATTAAGCAATGTGGGCAAGCCGATTATTTTTACCGGCAGTCAGGTGCCAATGAGTAATATCCGAAGCGATGCCCACCGGAACGTGATTAATGCCGTAGAACTGGCCACTCATCCTATTTACGACATAGCCATCTGCTTTAATGACAGGCTCTATCGCGGAAACCGGGCATCGAAAATGAGTATTGGTGATTTTGATGCTTTTGCCTCACCCAATTTCCCGGTCCTTGCCGAGGTGGGTATTGATATAGATCTTAAACACAAATACAATAAACCATCCGGTGATCTTAAGTGTAATCCGCTGTTCGATAACAGTATCCATGTCATTAAACTCTACCCCGGATTAAACCCCGAAATGCTCGACTGCCTTGATCTCACCCGAACAAAAGCAGTAATCATTGAAGCCTTTGGGAGCGGTAATTTCCCCATCAAAGACGAGCAGAGTCTGATTCCTTTCATGGAAAAATGCATAAACAACAATTGCCGGGTGATTATTACCTCACAGGCGGCCTACGACTCTGTAGATCTGAATCAGTATAAAAGCGGGCGGGCTGCCAGGGATCTGGGAGCGCTAAGTGCAGGTGAAATGACCATGGAGGCAACCATCACAAAAATAATGTATCTTTTAGGTTGTGAATATGAGGACAAAGTCTTCAAATCGCAATTTGAAAAAAATATTGCAGGAGAAAGTAGCCAATAATTATGTTTTTTGTATTCGATATTGAAACCATACCCGATTTTTCTTTTCTCAGAAATGTTTTAAACGATAGCGAGTCGTCTGACGATGATCTGCTGCTGGAGGCGAGCGAACAGCTTACACGAAACAACAGCGGGTTTCTGCCTCCTATGTATCATCGCATGGTATCGTGGGTTGGACTGTGGGTGGAGAATACCGGCAAGCCGGTTCAAAAAGTTGGGTGGAACGGTCAAAATGAAAAAGAGGGGCTTACACAGCTTTTTGATGCTCTTTTAACCTATAAAGATTTTGGGCTTATTCACCACAACGGCCGCGGGTTTGATCTGCCGCTTGTAACCTATCGTTCTATGCACCACAACATGCAGATGCCAATTCGTCTCAGCCATTACGATATTCGATACAGATTCAGCAAAGCCAACATCGATCTGATGGACGAGTTCAGCAACTATGGAGCCAGCTCCTATCCAAAGCTAAAGCATCTTGGTCATCTTATCGGTGTGCCATTTAAACAGACCGGCGAAGGAAACGAAGTGTTGAAGATGTACCGGGATGGCGAACTGGATAAAATTGAACATTATTGCTACGAAGACGTAATGGCCACTTACATTGTGTGGCTGCGAATGAAATACACAACCGGAGATATTGCCGAAGATGTTTTTGACAATCTGAACGACAGGGCGATCAATAAGCTTAAAGAAATTCAAAAACAAGCCTGATTGCCGGCAGTTAAAAACCGATAGATTTTCAGCGCAGTGATATCTACCTTCTATCCCTTACTGGTTAACCCTAATTTTGTTAATTGATTTTCTATGATACGATCTATGACCGGATTTGGCCGCGGAGAGGCTACACAAGACAACCTGCGGGTTACCGTGGAAGTGAAAACGCTTAACAGCCGATATCTGGACATCTCCCCAAGGCTGCCCGGATCGATCCAGCAAAAAGAGCTGGATCTCAAGGAGATTGTACAGGATCATCTTTCCAGGGGAAAAGTACTGCTGAACGTATATGTTGATAAATCAGCGATGGGATTAACCGACACAACATATAACGCTGAAAAGTTAAAAAGCTACGGTAAAATGCTCAAAGAGATGCGCTCTTTAGCAAATATTGACGAGCCCCTGAAGCTGGATCACATCCTTACATTCAACGATATATTCGAATCACGCAAAGAGGATGAAAAGAATCTGGAAGTGATTTGGAGCTGTACGAAAGAAGCTATTGTTTCCGCCCTGGAATTATTGAACACAATGAGACAAAAAGAGGGAAAGGAACTTGGTGATGATCTCAAAAAGCAGGTAACCGACATCTCCCAGCTACTGTCAAAAATTACAGAGCTTTCGAGTCAGCGGGGACCGGAAACGCGAAAAAAATTAACGGAAAGAATACAGAAAATGGTTTCCGATGAACATTTTGATCCGGACCGTATGGAGATGGAAATTGCCATACTGGTAGACAAAATGGATATTAATGAGGAAGCGGTGCGACTACAGTCTCACCTTAAATTTTTTCTTGAAGCGCTGGAAGGAGAACAACCTGTTGGACGCAGACTCAACTTTTTATGTCAGGAAATCAATCGCGAATTAAATACCATCGGTTCCAAAGCCAACGACTCTGATATCGCTCACCACGTCGTTATAGGCAAGGAGAAATTGGAACAGATAAGGGAACAGGTCCAGAATATTGAGTAGTAAACGAGGCAAGATCATAATACTGGCGGCTCCCAGCGGCGGCGGAAAATCAACTATGGCTAAACGCCTTTTGCATGATTTCTCTGAAATTAAGTTTTCAGTTAGCGCCACCACCCGAAAGCCACGTAAAGGAGAAACCGACGGCGTTGACTATCACTATCTTACGCGCGCTCAATTTCAGAATAAAATTGAGCAGGGCCGGTTTCTTGAGTGGGAGGAGTTCTACAACGGCACGATGTACGGAACTCTGAAAGCAGACGTTGAATCTGAATTGGATAAAGGCTATTTTGTAATGTTAGACGTTGATGTACTGGGTGCCTTAAACGTTAAAGAAATGTATGGAGAAGAAGCGCTCTCCATTTTTATTTCACCGCCGTCGCTCATTGTTCTTGAAGAGCGGCTTCGAAACAGAGGCACTGAATCTGAAAAATCACTTGATCTTCGGCTTGAACGTGCAAAGAAAGAGCTTAATTATGCCGATCGATTCGATATAAATATTATCAACGACAAAATTGAACCGGCATACTCCAAGATTAAACAGGCCGTTCAATCCTTTATAACCAATAGTTAAACAGAAAAAATATGCCCGTAAAGACTTTAGATTTAGATAAAATGGGTGCCAGCGATGGCAATAAGTACGAAAAGATTGTCATAATCTCAAAACGTGCCCGACAAATTGCCGCTCAGGAAAAGCTTGAACTTGACGAAAAACTCAAATATTTCGAAGGGTTCGAAGACGAAGATGAATTCACCTTCAATGAAGAGCAAGAGCAGATTTCCAAGTCATTTGAAAAACTCCCCCACGCTACTCAGCGGGCAGTTAGTGAAATGATGGACGGTAAAACAACTTACCGATACCCTGAAAAAGACATTTAATGTTATCCGGCAAACGCATCATACTAGGCGTTACCGGCGGCATTGCCGCTTATAAAACGGTTTATTTATTACGCGAATTCCAAAAAGCGGGAGCTGAAGTGAGAGTCACCATGACTCCGTCAGCCACCCGCTTTGTTGGTTCAGAGACCTTCTCTGCCCTAAGCCGTCATTCCGTTGCTGTAGATGTTTTCAGCGAAGATCAAGACGATGAAAGCTGGACAAAACATATCCACTGGGGTGAATGGGCCGATATTTTCGTAATTGCCCCCTGCACAGCAAATACCCTTTCCAAAATTGTGAACGGCAGTTCAGACAGCATGCTAACCGCAACTGTGCTCGCCGCAAGGTGTCCCGTGCTTCTTTGTCCCACGATGGATGGTGAGATGTACGATAATCCTGCCGTTACGAACAACCTGAAAAGAGCCCATGAAATGGGGCATCACATTCTTGAGCCTGAGAGCGGCTATCTGGCCAGCGGCCTTGAAGCAGTTGGCCGCCTCCCGGAGCTCACTTCTATTGTTGAAGAGACAGCTCGAATCATTCAGCTCAACCGTAAAAAAGGACCACTATCTGGCAAAAAAGTACTGGTAACTGCGGGTCCCACCCGGGAGTTTATTGATCCTGTACGATTTATATCCAATCCAAGCTCAGGCAAAATGGGCATCGCCATGGCCGACGCTGCCGCACGGCTCGGGGCCGAAGTTACGCTGTTGAAAGGGCCGGTTCATGTAGAGCCGGTTGAACGAATGAACATGAAGTCATTTATTACTGCAGATGATCTTTTCATAAAAGTGAAGGAGAACAGTGATGCAGATGTAGTGATTATGGCGGCCGCAGTAGCCGACTTCACTCCATCTGAGACTTCTGAGCAAAAGGTCAAAAAAGAGAGCGCATCCAAATCGATTGATCTAAAACAGACAACCGATATATTGAACTGGCTCGGAGAGCGCAAAAAAGAAGATCAAACGCTGATTGGATTCGCAATGGAGACTGAGAACCTCCAGGAAAATGCCAGAAAAAAGCTACAGAAGAAGAACCTCAACTGGATCTGCGCAAACAGTATTGCCGGGAAAGATTCAGGTTTTGAGTCCGATTCAAACACTATACAGTTGATTGGTAAGGAATCTGAAAATGTATTTACGGGGTCGAAACAGACGATTGCATTGCAGATTTTGAGAGAGATTTTTGCCCCTCTTGGATGATGAATGTAAGAATTCAGGATGGTATTTCCTGGTTTAAACCGAATCACCAAAACACAAATAACCAACTACAACCTCACGGCCAAACCTGCCAGGGTATTCGCGAAAGCATAAATATCAGCCCAAGTGTATAAAACAGAATGACCGTTTTAAAACGGCTTGCATCATCCCCCGGTTTTTTTGCCTTGATGTAACCAACGGAAATCAGCGCAATTCCAATAATCATCATCACAGGATGTTCAAGTATATAAAGTCTTGACACGGAAGATCCCATCGCTTCACTGGAAAAATTAGAAAGCCCGAGCGGAGATAGCAGGTAGAGGACAATTCCAATCAAAAGCTGAAGATGAGAGGCGATAAATCCAACGAGTGCTGCTTTTCGGACTTTTTCGTCAAACTGATTCTTAGTGGCAAATTTATACACCGCATAGATCAGGGAGAATATGATGGCTGCAAGAAGCACATAGGCCAAATACGAGTGCAGATGTTTTAGACCGGTATACATGTTTAGCTTAAATTAAGGCGTCAGGATGCAGATATCTGACATCGATGAACGTTTTTGTTAACTGCTCCAATATCAAGCTTCCAATACCTTTATACAAATCTTAAGGTAAAGGATTGTATAACATCCACGCTTTGAAATTTACTGAAGCCGGCAAACCGCACGTTTGGAAAAAATGATTAAATCGGTTCCGGAATCCACGAAACCTGGGTTCGGATTGTTAAGTCATTTACGTAAAAGTCCTCCTAAGAAAAAGGCACCTCTTTTATCCCGCGTCAGGTGGCGTTTTTTTAGTCCCGACTTTCGGGGCGAGATTGAGGGGAATAGTCTCCCCTTCCATTGCTTTCATGGTCCCGAGATAAGTTTGCCGGGGAGGGGAGTACTCCGCCAGCCGGCGGAGGGAGGGGTGTCAATCAGATTGTGTTAAAATTTATGAACACCCCTCTTTATTTCCTTTTATTAGGGGAGAATTATTGATCATTTAATAAGTATATAGAATCAAGTTTTACTCTAAACAATCCGGTTAGGATCGCTGTAGTCAGGAATTTCACCGCGGTACCCGAAAATTCGTTTAATCCATTTCACCAATCTCTCTGACTGATTACGGATATACCACTGATCTGCAGCCCGTCGCGCTCCTAAACCGTAGCTTGGATAGGGATGAATCGTATCGGCAAAATCCCGAAGTGATACCCCATTTCGCATTGCCAGGGCGTATTGAGAAATCATTTCGCCGGCATGAGCCCCGAGAATGGATGCCCCGAGAATTTTGCCGCTCCACTTTTTAGCATACACTTTAATCATACCGGTGGTATTGCCGTCTGTAATGGCGCGGTCAATTTTTGAAAATGGAAACCGATAGACTTCAAACATTTCTCCGGACTCCTCCAGCTGCTTTTGAGTGGCTCCCACATGTCCCAGCTCAGGTTCCGTATAAGTTACCCAGGGCACGTGTTTCCTATCGATTTTAATGGGTATTTTTATGAGCGCATTGGATGTGGCCACTTTTGCCATATGCTCGCACATATGGGTGAACTGGTAGCGGCCTGTCACATCACCGACTGCGTAAATATGCTTCTTATTGGTGCGACACTTATCATTTACGGTTATGCTCCCGCGTTCAGTTTTCACACCGGCAGCATCAAGCAGAAGCGTATCAATGTGGGCTCTTCTTCCAGTTGCAAGCAGAACCTTCTCTGCGGAAATTTTCTTCTCTTCGCCATCCTGTTCAATCGTGACGGTAACTCCCTCACCCGACTTCGAGAGCTCTTTTACATCCGAATTCAGATGATAGTGAACGCCTTCTGATTCTAGACTCTCTTTCAGTATAGCGGTCAGCTCCGGATCATCATTACTTAAAATGCCCGGTGCCATATCCACCACGTGCACTTCACTGCCGAGGCGGTTAAACGCTTGTGACATTTCGGAACCTATTGGTCCTCCGCCTACAATGACAAGCTTTTTTGGCAGATCTTCAATTTCAAAAAGCGATTCGTTTGTCAGGTAGTCCACAGAATCAACGCCTTTAATGGGCGGCACAAACGCTTTGGCACCCGTACAGATAAAGATATATTTCCCGGATACTTCCCGCTGCAGTCCCTCATTATCTGTAATTTTCAAAGTATGATCGTCCAGAAAAGTGGCTTTCCCACTAACCACTTCAATTCCCATCTCCTCAAAAATTTTAGGATCATCCGCATCTTCGTACACTTCGCGCCGGATCTTATCAATATGAACCATTACTTTCTGAGGATCCAAATCGATGGCTCCCGATTTTAACCCGTATTGCTCAGCTTTTTTGGCATTATGCATCACTGAGGCTGCTTTCAGCAATGTTTTACTCGGCACGCAGCCTGTCCATGTACAATCACCGCCCAGACGATCCATCTCAATCATCATGGTTTTTGCCCCAAAGTTAGCGGCAATTCCTGCCGTCGTCAATCCGGCAGCTCCGCCTCCAATTACCAGCGCATCGTAGTCGTACTTACCCATTATCTATCTCCACTCTATGATTAATTTTTTTCTGAACTTTACCATATGTAGACCACGCGCCATACACGAGCATAGCCACAACAACTCCATACACCCACCAGGGTACATTTTCTCCGGCAATCATCAGATACAAATATGCCGACACAAAGAAAAATGACGCGCTTAATGTTGGCAAGACAATAGATAACCCTTTTCTATAATTCCTTACGAGCCAGGCAATTGAGAGAGTAAAAAAGGGAATAGCCCCAACGTAAATGATCCCAAAAATAATAGGATTAACCCCATATTGGTCTCCCAGGGCCATAAACCAGGTATATGCCTGTTCAAACATTTCCATATCATTACTGTTTCTGTTGTTTGTTAATTTCTCCCATTATCGCAACCTCAGCACTTAGTTTTGTAACATAATTGTTACGAAAGTTTCTCAAATAAAATGAATCTTTAATCGTTTAGTGGATTGAGTTTACAATCTTTTATTGAATATCCGGCAAGATTACGCTTATATTAGTTAAACAAACAAATCAGCTGTCGCATAAAATTAAAAACTAACATATCGTTTTTCATCTCACTGCTTATTGCGGCCGGGATGTTTCTGTCTGTAGCTCATAATCACAGCAGTCACGATGATCTACCTGTTGATGGTATTGAACACCAGTTTACGCAGGACAATAACGAATGTAGTATTTGTGCATCTCATTTTAAATTTACTTCCGGAACAAACCTGCCCTCCTACTCTTTGGTGCGTTCTGAATCAACTTCTTTTACCTTAATTGCAAAACGTATTGTTGATCCCCTCAACAATCTGCATGAAGGCCGCGCTCCCCCTGTAGCTCTGTATCTATAAACAGGGCATTCCGCCTCTCTATCAAATTGTCAGCTTTCTGCTGACTCTACACGATTTTACCAAACCTTAACCCCTACATCGCACTATATGTGTTTGATGAGGACTATTATCATTCAAACCTAAAACATATACTATCTATGTTAACTACTATCAAAAAAACAACCCTGGCACTGTGCGCAGTTTTCGCCGGTGCTGTACTTTTTATTTCATGCGACACAACAAGTGTTGATGATCACGATGATCATCAGGATGCACAAGGATTCGTCATTATGCAGAACAATGCTGAAATTGTACGGTTTCAAAACAATCAATACGTTTGGAATCCTGACGGAGCCTGGGACGACTACTACAGAGATGACATCGATGCGCTTGTAATCTCCCCGGATGTTCTGGAATTTTCAGAAGCTAATCCCCGCGGCATGACTCCATCTGTCGTTCTCAGGTGGATCGACGGAGACGGTGATGTTTTTGACCTGCCCGATGATGAATCAGGAGATTACAGCCTTACCTGGGAGTGGGAAAAACCCAACACCCTAACCGAAGAGTGCTCTGATGAAGCCAGGGAAAACCCTGAAGCACTTGATCAAATCAGACCGGCTAACCTTGAGCAGCACGGCAGCGACGGACTCTGGGGCTTTCACTTCAGAGCTGATCATGCGGGATCAGATCGTGTGCGTTTCAGCTTAATTCACGACGACCACTCTGACTTCACATCTCAGTGGATGGACGTTGTTGTGGCCGATGATGAACATGCACTGATTGACGAGAACGGTATTTACATGCACGAAAGGAGTAAATGCCGCGTAGACCGTCCCTGATATTCAGCTTTGTAGCATGCTGTAATACATTTTTACAGCATTGTGGATGATTTATACGGATTATTGA
>CAZXYQ010000099.1:0-10786 GCA_964644975.1 uncultured Rhodohalobacter sp. | reverse complement strand
ATCACGTACGGTTCTGTGAGAGCCTTGGGGTGAAATTCCCCTTGGCTACTCGACTTGAATCTAAAAGAGGGTTGGCTTACTATGAGTCATGTTAAAATCAGGAAGACAGATGGCCCCTGAATTCATCAGGTTACTTGCGCTTGAGAAGATGCGCTCTTTCTCTTTTGGGAGAGATTTTTTATCTGCTCTGCTGGTGTTTATCCTCATCGCATTTGTGCTCCTCTACTTGATTGGTCTTGCCCTGTTTCTTGGTCTGATTTTGAAAAACTTCTTTGAGGTACAGAACGTGCCTGCCGCTCTGAGTTCGGGTGCCATCTACTATCTGTTTGCGGAGTTACTCTCCCGGTTTATTTTTCAAAAAAAGCCTCTTTTTGATCTGAACAGCTATCTTCATCTGCCGATAAAAAAATCAGGGATTATCCATTATTTGCTGGCGCGATCTCTTTTTTCTCCCTTCTCACTGGTGGTGATTCTCCTGTTTGTGCCGGTGGTCATCACGGACATCAGTACGGTGTACGGAACGCTTTCTGCGTGGCTCTGGATCGGCACTCTGTTTCTTTTCAGTATAGCCCTGCACTTTATTGTACTCTGGTTGAAGGAGGTTACTGACGGACGGCCTGCGGTCACACTATTTTTATTTATCATCGCCAGTGCGCCATTTATACTTCTCTATTTTGAGATCTTTAACATCGGCGATGTTGCAGGGCCGTTCTTTGCTCTCTCTTTTTCGGGACCGGTGCCGCTGGTCTCAGGCCTTGTAGCGTGCGCGCTAAGCTATACGCTCATCTACAAGCGATACCTGGCAAGCGCAACGCTCGATCGTACAGATAAGCAGGGGTATGGTTTTATGAGCGGTACCGGCTCAAACCTGTTCGGGCGGTTTGGTTTGGCGGGTGCCTACGCCGATATGGAGCTTAAACTGATTCTACGCCATAAAAAAAGCAGGGGGTTTCTCATTTTGTCAACACTGGCACTATTCTACGGACTATTTATGTATAGAATGTTAGATGGTGACGCAATTATGGAGAATTCCGCACTCTATCTCTTTGTTAGTATTTTAATGATTTCCATCTTTTTTATGAACTACGGCCAGTTTTTTCTGAGTTGGAATTCCGCCTCCTTCGATTTCTTTATGTCGAAAAAGAACGGACTTGAAGCGCTTGTACGCGGAAAACTGCTTCTGCTCATTACTATCTCCTTTTTTGCCTATCTGATAACGCTGCCCTACATCTATTTTGGCTGGGAAATCGTACTGTTTCATACAGCCGCTCTTCTATACAACGTTGGCATAGGCATTCACGCCGTAACACGGCTTTCATTTTGGGAACCTAAACCGATGGACCTCAATAAAGGGGCGATGTTCAACTACGACGGCATAGGCGTTGCGCAGTTTTTAATGGCAATACCCTTTTTTCTACTCCCCTATGTTGTCTACGTTCCGGTGAGTATGCTGTTTGATCCGTACTCAGCCCTGGCCGTCGTAGGGCTGTCCGGACTCGTGGGCATCGCTTTTTACGATAAGCTTGTCTCTTACAACGTGCGGGAACTACAGGCCAAACGACACAAAATTTCATCTTCATTCAGACGAGGAACATGATACAAGTTGAAAATCTAAAAAAAGTTTACGGACCAGAGGAGGCGCTCAATATTGAAAGTCTGACGATTGATAAATCGGAATGCTTTGGGCTGGTTGGCAATAACGGCGCCGGTAAAACCACGCTATTTCGGCTGATTCTGGACCTGATCCGGGCATCAGCCGGGCGGGTTATCATCAGCGGGGAGGATGTAAGGGAGTCTGAAGAGTGGAAAAGCTACGTGGGCTCCTACCTGGATGAGCACATGCTGCTTTCGTTTTTATCACCGAATGAGTATTTCGAGACGCTTAGAAAGATCTACGGCCTGAGCGAGCAGGATCTGGAAAACCACCTTGAAAAGTTCAGTCCGTTCTTTAATGATGAAATTATTGGCAAGAAGAAATATCTCCGAGACCTCTCAAAAGGTAACATCAAAAAAGTGGGTATCGCTGCTGCTTTCATGGGAGCTCCGTCTGTTATTTTGCTCGATGAACCGTTCGAAAACCTCGACCCCACATCACAAAACCGCCTTAAGAGAATGATTGTGGAAGATCTTAAAAACAGGGGCACCACGTTTTTGATTTCAAGCCACGACCTTACCCACGTCACCGATATCTGCAGCCGTATTGTTCTGCTTGAAAAAGGGCACATCCTGCAGGACCTGAAAGACGATAAAGAAGTGATGGCCGGCGCACTGGCCGATTATTTTGATCGGTAGGTCCGGGTTTATCATCTGGATAAGGGATGCTGCATTTTCAGACGTGCACCTTCAGGCAGATGCTCGGTTATTTTTGGCGATGTTGATTTGCGTGGGCGCCTTCGCAATTTGATGCTCAATTAAAAAGTGTATCGCCCTGAAAAGCCGGCAGGGGTGTTCACATTCCGGCTGATCAGGCGAATCACTCTTCATAGTTCTATTTACCCGCCACGCCGGATTTTTTTGCGGCTTCTTTTACCGCACGGGAAACCCGCCGGACAACCTGTTTATTGAACACACTTGGAATGATGTACTCTTCACTCAAATCTTTTTCATCGATCTGCCCGGCGATGGCGTGTGCAGCGGCCAGCTTCATCTCCTCGTTAATATCTGTGGCGCGAGCATTCAGCGCTCCGCGGAAAAGGCCGGGAAACGCGAGCACGTTGTTAATCTGGTTGGGATAATCGCTCCTGCCGGTGGCAATAACCCGCGCAATGGATTCAATCTCTTCAGGCATAATTTCCGGATCGGGATTTGCAAGCGCAAAGACGATAGGGTCTTTAGCCATAATTTCTACAGCTTCCCTTGGAATGCTGCCCGGGCCGCTTACGCCAATCAGCAGATCAGAATCTGTCGTCGCATCTAATACGGAACCATCTATATCTTCAGGATTTGTATGTTCAGCAAGCCACTTTTTGCTGTCGTTTAAATTGGGCAGCCTGTTCCGGCTGATGATTCCTGTGCTGTCGCAGCAGAGAATCTTCTCTACTCCGGCATTTTTCAGCATTTTGATGATGGCCACACCCGCAGCTCCGGCTCCAACCACCACCACGTGTGTATCCTTCAGTTTCTTATCCACTACTTTCAGGGCGTTAATCGTTGCCGCAAGAACAACAACGGCCGTGCCGTGCTGGTCATCGTGAAATACGGGAATATTGAGGGATTTTTTCAGCCTGTCCTCAATTTCAAAACATCGCGGTGCGCTAATATCTTCCAGGTTTATACCGCCAAAACCGGGTGATATCCATTCAACCGCTTTCACAATTTCATCCACATTCTGTGTATCCAGGCAGATCGGGTAGGCGTCGATATCGGCAAACTCTTTAAACAGCATCGCTTTCCCTTCCATTACGGGCATCGCGGCTTCGGGACCGATATTACCCAGGCCAAGCACAGCTGATCCATCACTAACAACAGCAATGGAATTTTGTTTGATCGTAAGCGTATGAACTTTCTCTTTATCTTTCGCAATGGCGTTACATACACGGCCAACTCCAGGGGTGTACGCCATCGACAGGGCGTCGCGGGTATCCACCGGAACCTTATTTTGAATCCTGATTTTACCGCCCAGATGAAGCAGAAATACGCGGTCTGACACGTTTTTGACCTGAATCCCTTCAATCTCCTTAATTTTGGCAACAATCGATTTTGCCTGATTGTCATCGCGCGCACTAACGGTCAGATCCCGCACTTTATAGTCTCCTTCAACTTTCACAACGTCCACAGCCCCCGGATCGCCCTTCATTTCGGCGACTGTATTGAGAACTTTTGCAAGCATTCCGGGTTTATTCTCAATGTAGAGGCGCATGGTAAAACTATAGCTGACGGTAGGATGGATTTCGCTCATTTTGCTGTATTGTTAACGGTTACTGATTGATTTTTGAAGCCATTTTGGGATTTGTAAAATCGGGCTCTATGTTATTTCTAAAAATAAACCATTACTGAACGATTCACTAATCTTTCAGCCATGGAATGATGGTTCGTATTTTTTTACTATTAATCGTACCACAGATGCTCTACTTTGCATACGGTTCAAACATGTTTAACAGACGCCTGCAGCTGCGGGTGCCGTCTGCCAAGCCGGTTTCTAAAGCATTGCTGACCGGATATGAAATTCAGTTTCATAAGAAGAGCAATGCTAACGGCTCGGCTAAGTGCAGCATCCTTGAAAATGAAGGGAGCGAAGTGTACGGTATCGTTTTTGAGATTGATAGTGATGAGAAAAAATTGCTCGACAGGGTTGAAGGTGTGGGCACCGGCTACGAAATCAAACAGCTTAAGATTAATCTGCCCAGCAAAACTATCAAAGCATTCGCTTATGTAGCGACCGAAAGCCACATTGATGATTCACTTTGCCCGTTTCGCTGGTATAAACGCCTTGTACTGGCAGGAGCTGAACAGCATCAACTTCCTGAATTTTATATTAATCGAATCAGAAAGATAGAAGCAGTGGAGGACCCTGATGAAAAGCGGCGGCAGGAGGCGGAAGACATTTTGAGTCACTACTCTGAAAACAGCATGGAGAAGTGACAACTTCGTTGGATTAAGAACTTTACGTTGAGTTTGAATTCAGAGTTCAGATGATGCCACGCCTACGGCACTACTTTAGAAAGAGGCTTCCTTCCACCCAACAGAATCACTGCGTGATCCTATTGGGCTACGGATATGCCGCCCCTAAGCGGGGCTGGTTTTATTCCTGAAAAGGCTGTGAAAATATACCCACACATATGCTGGCACTCAGAACTTCTTTTAGTCATGAACACTCGTTGCGGGTCAGAAAATCTCACTCTCTCCATCACTCCATCTCTCCCTCTTAAAATCACCCTTTTACGACGGCCAGCGGCTGCAGCTCTATTACAATGTCCACCAGGTCAGCCTGGTTTGCCATCACCTCTTTGATATCCTTGTATGATCCCGGAGCCTCATCCAGATCGCTGTTGTGGCGGATAGCGTGAAGAATACCCCTCTCATTCAGCGCTTTAGACTCCTCCTCTACGCTGAGCACTTTCTTTGCCCGGGTTCGGCTCATCACACGGCCCGCCCCGTGCGAGCACGATTCAAACGCCTTCTCATTGCCCTTTCCTCTCACAATGTAGGATGGCGCGCCCTGTGATCCGGGAATCATTCCAGGCTCTCCTTCCCGGGCCCGCGTAGCTCCCTTGCGGTGGATGATCAGTTCGCGATCGAAGTGGTTCTCACGCGATGCAAAGTTGTGAGGCTTATTGATAAAGTCGGCAAATTCAACTCCTGAAATTTCTTCATGAAAGGCACTTCTCACCCGCTCCATCATCAGTTTTCGGTTAGAGAGCGCAAACTCAATGCAGTAATTCATCTCGTCCAGATAGAGGCTGAACTCCTCCGTGCCCTCCCGGAAAAAAGCAAGATCTTTCGGCACATTTTCATGATCCTCATTCAGTTTCCCGGCTCTCTCGTTGTAGTGTTTTGCAACGGTAAACCCGATATTTCTGGAACCGGAGTGGATCATGATCCAGATATATCCGTCGGATCCTTTTTGAATCTCAATAAAATGGTTGCCTCCACCCAGCGTGCCCACCTGCTTCAGCGCGCTTTGGTACTCCTGCTCCACAATCGGCAGATTGCCGATTAACTCCGGCATCCACTTTTTCTCTTGCTGCTTATCGTGATGACTGAAGCCCACCGGCACGGTTTTGCGAATGGTTCCCATAATGCTTTTAAGGCGATCCCGGCCAATCTCTTTTTGATTTGTCCGAAGCGAGCACATCCCGCAGCCGATATCCACACCTACCGCATTTGGTATGATAGCGTCTTCCGTAGCCAGTACACCGCCAATCGGCATTCCATAGCCCTGGTGGCTGTCCGGCATGATGGCGATGTGGCTGAATGAGATCGGCAGGTTCGCTATATCTTTCGCCTGCTTCAGCGCTCCCTCCTCAATATCATCAAGCCAGAGATGGATTGGAATTCGTTCTGTTTCAATGACTCTTTTCATATATCTCCATACTTGTTTAAGATCTAATAAATCACTGCTTCAGGGTACGTATAAACACAGTTATAGAACGGTACGTTTACTCTGCCGCATCTCTGAACGAACCAATCTGAGGGTGAAAAAAGGTCACGTTTTAAAAGCTATACACATCCACTCCCTTCTAAATCATATGAATTTTATATTGATCGCAATCTCTACGAAACAACCCTTCAGAGCACAATATTATTTTACCCGGCGCTATACTTTACACTGTTATTGAACGTTTGATGCCGCGTTAATCTTTTATATGGTAAGCACATACACTCTATTACAACACATATTTAAAGTACTGTATATGTCAGATGTATCAGAAAACAGAGCGAACAGCGTAGAAGAGAGCTCCTTTGAGCTTGACGCTTATAAGCCGGATAGTGTAGCGAAACGGGTGTTGAAGATTGGGGTGAAGAAAACCAACTATCCGGCCTATAAAACATTTACCCTTGGTCTGATGGGCGGCGGTTTTATATCTATGGGTGCCCTTTACGAGATATTTATATTAGCCCATCCCGACATCAGCAGCGGAGCAGCGCTTGTAGTAGCTCCATTCTTTTACGCTGTAGGATATATAATGGCCTTCATCTCAGGCGCCGAAATATTTACCACAAATAATCTGTCTGCAATGGGCTGGGCCTCAGGCGAGCTCACTCTCTTCGAAATATCCAAAAACTGGACTATTGTGTTGGTGGCCAATTTGTTAGGCGCAATGTTTATTGTAACCCTATTTTATTTTTCGGGCCTCGCCAATCAGCTCGACAATGCCTTTGTGGAAACCGCTAAAACGATATCCGCCGAAAAGCTCTCCTTTAACCCCATCGAAACGGTTATAATTGGCATTTTTGGCAATCTGTTAATTTGTGCCGGCCTGTGGATTGCCATGGCAGGGCGCACTGTTGCCGATAAATTTATAGCGTTGCTTGTTCCGGTAGCTGCTGTGCCGGCCCTTGATTTTCAGCACAGTACCGGCAACATGTTTCAGTTCTTCTTTGCCCTGATTACCGAAACAGAGGGTGTTGATCTCGAACTTCCCTCGGAAGTTACGTTTTGGGCCATATCGAGCAACCTGTTTTTTGTGTCCATAGGCAATATTATCGGGGGTGGTGTGATGATTGCCATTATCTACTATTTTGTATTTATCCGGGAAACACGGTTCGATTGATTCTGTCTATCCTTATTTATTTTAATTTGAAGCAGTCTAAAAGACGCGGGATCTTGAATCCCTAAAACCCCTGATATACCTTGCCATTCAAAGCGCAGGCAAAAGAAATCGCCCGAAAAGCTGCAACTGCAAAAACAGCGGCTCTGCTAAACAAAAATAAGCGGACTGAGGTCCGGTACGACGGTATAGACGATGTCGTTCTTATTTAAAGGCCCTCTTAGGGGCGCCTCTCGTGGCTATTACTAAATTCTAAGTGCCAAACAGAGGCTATGATTACGTTACGCTCATGCGCTGAAATCCGGGACTCTCCTCACGCGCAAAATTTATCTCTTTAAAGGTTGCGGCGTGCAAGAAGATTTATTAGTGTAAGTTCTCTTAAGAAAGGCTTATTTTAATTTGAATTCGATCGTTATTTATCAACTTTTTGATCCCGGGCTATGAAATTTAATGTATCCAGCAGTGACCTTAATGCAGGGCTTTCAGCCGTTATTGGTGCAGTGCCAACCAAGGCCACTCTGCCTATTCTCGAAACAATTCTTTTTGAAAGTGAAGATGGACGCCTGAAGCTTACGGCCACCGATCTTGAGATCTCTATTGTGGAGTATATTGAAGCGGACATCGAGGAGGAGGGCGCGGTTGCCATCCCCGCAAAACGTCTTCAGGAAACCCTGCGCCAGCTGCCAAATATACCGGTATTTTTTACGGTTGATGAAAACCACAACGTCACCTTCAGCACAGATAAAGGTAAATACAAGCTGGTTGGAGAGGATTTTGATGATTACCCGGACATCCCAAAGATGAACGAGGGCGTTCATCTGACAACAGACACCTCGCTCATAACGAACGCTATTCAGCGAACCATGTTTGCGGTTTCAACGGATGATTTGCGCCCGGCTATGATGGGCGTCTATTTTGATATTGGCACGTCGGGAAGCAAATTTGTAGCTACTGACGGCCACCGCCTGGTACGATTCGTAAATTCAAACCTGAGCTCCGACACACCGCTCAGTTTTATTGTGCCCGAAAAAGCTCTGAACCTCGTATCAAAGGCACTGGACGGCGCCGACTGCGACCTTACAATTTCAGACGATCACGTGCAGTTTAAGAGCGGCAATACCATTGTTATTACCCGCCTGATTAACGAGCAGTATCCCAATTACGAGTCGGTTATTCCAAGGGATAACGACAAGGTTCTGCGGATCGATAAAAACCAAATGCTCTCTACTGTAAAGCGTGTTGCTGTTTTTTCAAGCAGCACCACCCGGCAGATTCGTCTGCAGCTTAGCAGCGATAAAATCACGATCCGGGCTGAAGATATCGATATGAGCAGTGAAGCGAAGGAGACCATCAGCTGCGAATACGATTCAGGCGAGATGGAGATCGGGTTCAACGCCAAATATCTTGCCGATATTTTAAGCAACGTGGATGGAGATGAGGCCACATTCGAATTTTCTACTCCAAACCGCGCAGGTATCGTTAAGCCGGCCGATGAAGATGAGGGCGAAGAGATGCTGATGCTCGTTATGCCCGTGATGCTGAACAGCTATGCCTGATTGATGTCGTCACTTATCACTCTTACAACGGATTTCGGAGTTCAGGATCACTATGTGGGAGTGTTAAAAGCGGTGATACTGTCGATCGCCCCGGAGATAAGAATGGTCGACATCTCACACGAAATTCCGCCCCAGGACATTATGGCCGGGGCGTGGGTGGTTCGAAATTCCGCCATGCTATTCCCTCCAAACAGCGTACATCTTGTGGTGGTTGATCCCGGTGTGGGAACCAGCCGCAAGCCGATTGCGATGCAGATTGAGGATCAATTCTTTGTGGGCCCGGACAACGGCATCTTTTCGCTGATTGCCGACCAATACGAGCATCATGCTGTGGAACTCTCTAATCGGACTTTTTGGCGGCCCAATCCGTCAAATACATTTCACGGACGGGATATTTTTGCACCGGTTGCCGCCCACCTAGCTAATGGAACAAATATCCATGAACTGGGTGAACCGCTGGAGAGCCTGGAAACCTACCGATGGGCCGTTCCCATTTCCGACAAAGATGGAGTGCAGGGATGGATTGTTCATATCGACCGGTTTGGAAACCTGGTGACCAACATTCCGGAAGAGATGATCGACGAGGAGGGCGCAGGGGCAAATATCAAGATCTACGTCGGCAATACTATCCTGGACCGGCTGGTGGAGACGTTCGGGTCTGTAACTGAGGGAGAACCTGCCGCATACATCGGGAGCTCGGGCATGCTCGAAATTGCCATCAACAAGGGGGATGCCCACGAAATGCTCGGCGTTGAAAAAGGGGCCCAGATCTCGATAGTCATACAGAAGTAAGGCTTTACGTCGATCGGAGATATTTTTTGGGTTATTCTATTTTGTGTCATCCATTTATCCGTTCACGCAGAGTACCGCTGATTTCGCAGATAATACTGTATTCTTTCAGAACTTGTTAGCGATATACACAGCAAATAGCAGAGCTGGGATCGATTATTAAAAAACGAATCTTATCCCCAAAAAGAACCTCTGTAACTCCGTTAGTGTTGAGCCGTAGTATGGCCTAACCTGTAGAATCAAAATATCATATGGATTTTAAATTAAGAGCGCCCGACAGCGATCAGTATTCACTTCTTCTGCCAGAGGCCGCATCCAGGCTGAAAGAGAGTTTCTCCGGCACACTTACATCGGCCAGCGACCGGGAGTACGTAATTAAGGGGAATGTGGCCGATCTGCTTCACAAAAAACATGCCTACTCTCTGGCTCAGCAGAGCAACCACTTTGGGCTCACCGCTTCGGTCTATGAAGATCTATGGAGAAATCGTTCGCTCTCTATCTTAACCGGCGAGTCGTTCCCGATTGAGAAAGAGAAGGAGCTGCTGATTGACTGGCTCAAGCCTGCAGCCGGTGGCGTCTATCTCGACGTGGGCTGCTCCACAGCACTCTATGCCCGAACGGTAAAAAAGGCGTGCGAAGAGTCTGTAAATGTTGCGATCGATATTTCAAAACCGATGCTTGCCGAAGCACGTAAAAAAGCAGCTGCCGAGTCTGCCGATATTTTTCTGATTCGCGCCGACGCACGTGAAATGCCGTTTTTTGCCGGTACGTTTGACGGACTGATGATGGGCGGCACCCTAAACGAACTCACCGATGAGCTGAAAGTTCTGTATGAATGCCGCCGGGTGATAAAAAGAGGAGGCACCTTTTTTATGATGCACCTTTTGAAAGCGGAATCGATTGCCGGCCGCCTGTTCCAGGGTCCCGCCGGCCTGGGCGGAATTCAGTTCTGGACAATCAGTGAAAGCAACGCTCTGTTCGAGCGGGCCGGCTTTAAGGTTGAGGATCAGCTCAACAGGGGAATTGTCTGTTTCACGAAATTGAAGGCTATTTGAACCGGGTTCAATTCTTGAATGAGAAGAGAATGTCTAATAAGCGATGTGGAAGCTGACAACCTTTTGGACAGTTATCGATGACAGATTCAAACTAACATAGATACATGCACCGGGCGCTTCTTATCTCGTTCAGGTATTGATATGCCAGTCCCGGGTAGGGACGGCCGAATGTAGC
>CAZXYQ010000098.1:0-10945 GCA_964644975.1 uncultured Rhodohalobacter sp. | reverse complement strand
TAATAATCGTATTTCCAGCGGAGGTCAACTCCCTCGCGGCTGTCATCGCCCTGAGTGATGATCAGTTCGAGATTTTCTGTGAGCAGGTACTCGAGCAAAAACAGCGTTTTTGGTGTTGCGCTGATCTCGTTAATAAGTGCAAAAAATGTGCGTCTGTTAAGATACCAGCCGGTTAGAATAGAGGTATTGCTGTTTGAGCCTGTCCTTGAGTTGTCGATCTGAACAACGTCAATGCCAAGACGTTGTGACGCCAGCAGTTCTACACGATCGAGCAGTACATCGAGTGCCACATCTGCAGGGCCGCCCCCGCCCCCGCTGCCGGCAACAACCTGTTCCCAGGACTCCAGCTCGTAAAAAGGCCGTCCGAATACTGTGTAGCTGAATATATCCTGAAGCTCCATCTGCGGGTCGCTCTCAAAACGGAACTCCGGATCTTGCGCGGTTCCTTCAATAATGTAATAAATGGTGATGTCTGCCCGTGCCTGCGGAGGTTCAAACTGAGTGCGTACATTTAGTTCCGGGTTATCTACAGGGCCGTAAAATGTAACAAAGGCGTCTTCAATTTCGAAGTTCTTCCCCAATGGGCGGGCAAAGCCTCTGACTCCTTCAAGCTGGCCGAACATTTCGAGATCATCATTTCTGCGTTTCAGCAGATCAACTTGTCCTCCGAGCTCAATTTCGAGGTCAAGAAACTGGCGATTCCGGATAAAAAATTGCCTGGTGAATGCCACATCCATCTCAATTTCCATCGATTCGTAAAAATCAATCACTTCAGTTTCGTCTTCACCCTCTAGTATAACCTCCTCTACGGCTTGTTCTCCAAAATTCTGAAGATTAACATAGCCGCTCAAAAATGTGAGAGACCCTCTAAGATTGGGCTCTTCAAAGGTTCCCGTAATATTTGATGTCAGGTCCACAATTGCGTTGTATTCGGGTGTATTGATGGCTCTGAACTGTGTTCCCCGAATATCAATGTTCATATCACCGGGCAGAAGATTTTCGAGAGCAATAGTGCCGGAAGCGCGAATTCTTCCGGGCCCGCTCTGCATCGTGAATTGTTCAAGCTCAATTTGATCCGGGCTGAACTGAACTCTGCTTCCTATATTTGATAGCGTTATTCCAGCCATCACCACGCGCATAGATCCGTTTGAAAGTTCGAGATTGCCCTGCGGCTCGAGGTTAGCCAGGGTGCCGGAAACGTTGATGCTGCCATTCAGGCGCCCTTCGATCTGCCTGATTACATCCCGGTCAACAAAATCGTTGAAAATTGCGAGGTTAAAATTTTGCGTTTCGAGATCTATGGTCAGGCTGTCATCGTCAGAAGGTAGCAAAATTTCGATTTCACGCAAATCGATTTTGAACGGGACCCTGGAATTGAAATCGAGAACCTTGGCGTTGCGTGATATTACATCGCCCCGGAAGCCAAGTTCTTCTGTTTCGTGATCGTATTGAACGTTTATTCCGATAGAATCAACAGGCACACCGGAGAGATTTCCCCGGTCAAATTTAAGGTCACCAATAAATTCCGGATTACCCGCCTGTCCCCCCAGTTTTCCGTTAAAAGAGAGAAATCCATCCGTTTGTTCAACCGCGTCGCCAGGAATAAACGAGAGCCAGTAATCTATATCTGTGCGGTTTAACACAAACTGTCCGTCGATTTCACGATCAAAAAACTGGTCGTCAAAGGTGGCAGGATCACCCGGTAAAAACGGCACCCTGACGCTGCTGCTAAACAGCTCTTCATTATTGTGAGACCCTGAAAAGGAGATGTCGAGCCATTCTTCTTCGACATAAGCTGAAAAGTTGAGGGTGTCCATCTGCCCGTTTTCATATTGAAATTGGGTGAGTAAACCGCTTGCACTCAATGAGAGTGAATCGGGGCTGTTATTCAGCTGAACATAACCGGAAAGAAAACCATCCATAAGCTCTTCGCCAAGTAATGTGCGCTGAAGTACTCCGAGGTTCAGATCTCTGGCATCGAGCCCGATATTTTGGGAAAGACTGTCGACGTGCGGAGCCCAAAGTTCTATGTAAGATTTCTCATCCTCGGTTTGAACTCTGAGCGTATCAACCCGAAGAACGTCATCGGCAAATGTAACGTCGAAATTCTGCTGCAGAGAGAGGAAACCTTCGGGGGTAATAAAATCAAGTTTATTGGTGGTTAGCAGAGATCTTTCTGGTGTGATACTGTACGATCCAGCGTGAACAATGCGGCTCTCACCGTCATTGATTAATTCAAAGTAAACATCACCGGATGTCTCATCATCCGTAAGTTTAGCTGTTGCATTCATGTTAAAATCCTGCACTCCCTGGTTCATCACTTCCGGGTTTGCAATGTCGAGGTTTGCCATGATTTCAATCTCATCAAGCAGAAGTACGGTAGCATCTCCTGAAATTCTGTTTGCAGTAAACACAGTATCAACCACGATATTTTCAAAATCAAAAAACCCTGTAAACTCAGGTATACCGTCACTGTTTTGCTCAAGCGATCCATTTAAATCACCTTCCGCAAGCAGCTGCTCAACTCCAATTAGCGATGCCACTGGGAACAGGTCTTTTACTTGGGCTGAAAATTGCAGCCTGTTTTCTGGATGGGTCAGACCTGTGAAATGCTGGCGGAGTGTAAAATCGGCATCAGCAATGGAGCTTTCCAAAATGGCATTTTCAATGAAGAGAGTCTGATTTTCGATGTTTATATCTGCCCGAAGAGTGTCAATGGGCGCCCCGTTTACAATACTGGAATCAAACAGAGCCGTTGCAGATATCTGAAGGGTTTCAAAGTCAAATGATCTGCCTTCACCAGTTAGATTACCGTTCAGATATGTGGGAAGTTCTTCAAGGCCGGATAGCTCTGCGAGGTTAAACTCCTCAATGCCGAGAGTAAACGCATAGTTGGGATCATCAGCCCAGTTGCGAATTGAAAAACTGGAGGTGATCTGACTTTTCTCAAGGGCGGCCAGGAGATTCCCGTTAAGCATATTTGGATCTACATTACCTGTGAAATTCAGGGTTGAAAACTCCTGTTTACCGTATCGCCCGTCGGAAATCCGCACACTGAAAGTGCTCGCTAAGTCTTCAGGAGTAATTCCTGCGCCCCTGGCCTCAAGTGACAGAGTGAACCGGCTGTCCAGTTCGGTATCCCCGAGCCATGTAGCCAGGTTAAGCCTGTCACCGTTTGCCGTAATGTGCCACTTCGGTTGCTCTTCGAAAAGATTCGATCCGCCCGCACTGATTGCGATCTCTTCGCCGCCATTTCGAAGTGAGCCATTCAGTTCGGCTGTTTGATCTGAAACAGTATAATCGAAAGTTGCCATGTCGAGGCCGTATTCATTAAGGCGTAAAGCTTCTAAAACAAAATCGCCCTGCCAGTTAGCCTCTTCAAGTTCTGCCAGGTTCACTTCTCCCGAACCGGTCAGCGATGCAAATTGGAATGATGGAAGTTCCGGATCGCCTAAAAGTTCAGGCCCGTTAAACCGGTTCGCTTCGAAAGAGATGCGTTTAAGAACAAATGGATCGGAAATATCGGAGGTAGCAGAAAGAGAGAAACGGCCGCCCTCATCGGCATCTGCATGTACTGACAGGGTTAGGTTATCCATTGTGCCTTCTGCCGTTAAACTAATTTTAAGATCTTTTTGAATGGGATAATCTTCCAAATATGCGGCAACGTCGAGCTTGGAAAGGGGTGTTAGATCGACATTACCGGTGATATGCTCTTGATTTAAGAGTTCGGCCCGGGAATTCAACAAAGAGCGTCCCGTGCTGACAGTAAGCGATTCAAGCGTGATCTGTTCATCCATCGCCACAGCCTGCATCGATAGCTCCACGGGTGCCGGAAGCCTCCCTTCTATAAGTTTTAGGGAGAGATGATCAAGGGAAACAAGCCAGCGGTCGGGAAACATCTCGGCATGGGAGTCTAGCGAAAGATCCTGAATTTCGAGATATCCGTCGGGCAGTAAGAGATCAGATTGTACAGATATGTCAGCGCGGTTTACTACAAGCCGGTCAACGGACCAGTAAAGAGGGTCGGAATCTTCCGGTTCTTCTTCAGGGTCTGTCGCAGGAAGCAGGCGTTCAGCATTCCATACAGAATCCTGGTCTTGAATGAGAGTGCCGCGCAGGCCATCGGCCCGGAGCAGGTCGAGCCGGTGTGGTGTTCTTATGAGTGAGGGGAGAGTATATCTGATCTGAAGCGTATCAAGTACTAGAATTTCATTCTGCTGCAGGTCGTTAATGGTGATATCTGAAATAGTGAATCCGAAGAGAAGATCACCGCGGATAGCGCCGATCTGAAGCTCTCCATTTATTTGTTCATTTGCCTGTTCAACAACTATTCCGCGCGCATAATCCAATAGCCAGTCGCTTTTGAGAGACATACGGACGCCCATGAAAAGCAGAAGGATTACGAGAAGCGCAATGATCCACTTTAGATAGCTTTTCCGTTCTTTTTTTGGTTCTGGTTCGTTCAAAATGCTTGTCCTATGCTAAAATGAATTCCTATGCGATCCCAGTTACTTCCTTCGTCTATACCTCTAAAACGGTTCAGGTCCTCATCAAACGGATTAATTTTATATCCAATATCAATCCGTACCGGGCCGATTGGAGACTGGTACCTAAGCCCGCCGCCTGTTCCAAACTGGATGGGGCGTTCATCCATTCTGTCAAGGGCCCTCCATACCTGACCACCGTCCAGGAACAAGCCAAGGCCAAAGCCATTAAATAAAAAGTTTAATTGCTGGCGAAGCTCGAGATTAAAGGTGAACAGCGCCCGGCCTCCAATCGGAACAAATCCATCAAATTCCCCTTCATCAAAGGATGCCCGCTTCGGGCCGAGAGACTGTCGTGACCAGCCGCGAACGGAGTTTGTGCCACCCGAAAAAAACCGGATATTAGCTGGAAGACTATCAGGTTGAGTGTAGAAAATGGTACCTGCGTTGATACGAGCCGCAATGGTTGTACTATTCGATACCGGTTTGTAGTGCCTCACGTCCAGCGCAAGTTTTTGAAACTTGAACGTTGCCTCCCCAAAGGTGCCTGAAAGTTCTACCGATGGCTGCACAACCCACCCTTCAGGTTCCCGGGAGACCCCCTGGCTGTAGTAGCCGGTAAAGACGAGTGAAGATATGTTGTAGCCCAGCACGGAATCGGGCAGGCTTACATCCTGCCGGCGAGAGAGCTCCTCGTTCATGGTATATTCGTAAGAGGCTGTTGCCGTTTGATTTCTTTTGATCTGATAGATCAGGCTGTTGGTAATACCGACCCGTAAAAGTTCAAATGAGGGCTCGAGCCGTCTCTGTCCAAAAGGTGCGGCAATGAAGCTGCTGCGTGAGTTAAATACGTAGGGAATCAAATAGTCGCCGCCTATCCGCTGTTCTATGAACGATCCCCTCGCGTTAAAACCGAGCCTGTGCCCGGTTCCGTTAATGTTACGATGTTGCCAGCTTAGTTGTCCGCGCAGAAGTTCCTCGCTCCCAAAACCTACTGTAGCCTGCACCGTTCGCAGCGGATTTTCTCTGACCCGAATTTGCAGGTCAAGTGTTGAATCCTGCTCTTGCTCGGGAAGTGTGATTGTTGCAAACCGAAAGAGGTGGTGCCCGAAAATTTGGCGCTGCGCCTCCTGAATTTTACGCCTGTCGTACATTTCACCATCCCGTACCTCCATCTCCCGTCTGACGATGCGGTTTGGCACGGTTTCAACACCCTGGAACTCAAAGTTAGTGAAATAACTTTTCGCTCCCGGGATGATTAAAACTCTTACATCTGCCGCTCTGGCCAGGGTGTCAATATCTGCAAATACCTCCACTTTCCCCCACGGATACCCGTTGTTTTGCAGTATTTCGACAAACCTGCCCTCTACATCTGCTTTTCGTATGGTTTGATAGCGCCGCCCCTCCCGAAGATCGTGTACCCGGGTGTTGTGCTGAAATTGCTCGTTGGATTCAATATTCTCAATGACAGAAGGCTGTGCATCAATTTCAACTGTTGAAGAGGCAATTCGCATCGGTTCACCCTCCCTTATTCTAAATACGACATTCTTCTTCCACTCTTTATTACCTTCAGAAACGTCGATTTCCACTTGAACCTGATCGTACCCGCGCCTCTCATAATACCTCATGATTCGTATACGGTCTCTTCTCAGCTCCATTTCATTTAGCCTGTAATCACTATATCGGCGGATCAGCTTTCTGAGCAGATTTGGGCTACTTGCAGATATGACATCCTGAAGCACTATACGTGAATAGTTCTCGTTTCCATCAAATGAAACACTCCAGATAATGGCATCGCGGGTATCATCCTCGAAAACTGCGGCTTCAGAATCAGAACAGCAGAGTCCTAAAGTAAGCAGAGTGATGAAAAATTTGAATGTGATAGAGTTTAAAAAAGTCAAGCTCTTATTATGAATGAAGCTAATTTATAGATAAAGCAGCTATGCTTAAAAGATACACCGACATATCGTAATATCAACGTTATGAGATGCGATACAACGAAATATGGCGCATTACTTGTATAAAAAAATAAAAATATCAAATAATTTGTACCCATTACGTTTAAGTTAATATAGCGTAGCTATCTACTTTATATCTTTAAGCAGAGACCAAACAGTTGCACGTGTTACGTTTCTGCTCTTCATACATTGTTCATTCAAAAACGATACAATAACATTACTGATGTAACGGTTTGATACGCCTGATTGTAAGGATTTTAGAATCATGCTTTATCCTTTTTTAATCAATCAGTGAGTGTGGGAATAAAACCACTTTTCTTATCAAATATTTAGTGCTATGATCTTTACCAAAAAAACACTCTTCTTATCTGTTCTTACTCTGTTTGCACTGCTTTTTGTGGCTGGTTGCGGGAGTGACCGGTTAGACGATTATAGTGATCACTCATTTCAGCTGATGAACCAGGACGGGGAAGAGGTTTTGTTTCCTGACGATTTTAGAGGCGCTCCTGTTGTGGTTGGGTTTGTCTATACGAACTGCCCGGATATCTGCTCGTTTATTACATCCAATATTAAAAAAGTGTATCAGGAGGGGAAGCACCCGGAAGGAACTCAGTTCGTGCTCATCTCCTTCGATCCTGAGCGCGATACTCCAGAGGTGCTCCAAAATTACGCCTATGCGTTTGAGATGGATCGCGAGCCGTTTCAGTTCTTAACGGGCGATCCCGATACAATTGATGAGCTCATGAAACGCGTGAGCGTTCGCACATCTATAAGTGATGAACGCGAGGTTGAAGGCGGTGACCCGATCTATTTTATGAGCCACTCCGATAAAATTCTATTAATCGATGACCGTTCGCGTCTGGTGTTTGATTACGGCGGCAGTATGACTCCGGTTAATATTATCGCAGAAGATCTTGAAAAAATATAGTCCTGTTCACGGTTTCTTTATTCAAATACCAAAATCCATGTATATGTTCAGATACTTTTCGGTTTTACTGTTTCTTACTGTTTTGATAACCGGCTGTCAGCAGGAGGGCGAAAGCAGTATGGAGGCGGGTTTTGCCGACAAAAGCGGAATTAATGTTGAAGGTGCCTGGGCCCGCCCGGCAAGTGAAGGGCGCATCAGCGCGGCCTATTTTTTGATAAGTAACTTTGAAAATGAACCGGACGTGCTTCTATCGGTTCAGTCTGACGTTGCAAGAAATGTTGAAGTTCATGAATCATACGAACGAGAAGAAGGGATGATTGGGATGCGTGAGGTACCTGACCTTGAAATTCCGGCGCAGTCTACGGTTCGGTTTGAACAGGGTGGGCTGCACATAATGCTTATTCAGCTCACCCGGCAACTACAGGATGGCGATACATTTGACCTGACCCTTACTTTTGAGAATCATGGGGATATAACCGTTACGGTTCCGGCAAGGCTCTGACGATATTCTTGAGTTCATACGTCCTTGATTTGTTGAAACAGAATGTCGATAAATACTTATCACTAGAGCTTAATACGTTATTTAGATCAAAAAGTCAGTCTATTGTCGAAATCAATAACATATCTTCTGCTGATTGCCCTAACCGCATTTTTAGCAGCAGGCGTATATATCTACAATCCTATATCAGGGGGCGTGATAGTATTTGCTCAGGCAAAACCGTGCAGTGAACCGATGAGCTATTCGATCGGCGAAATAGATACAGGTTTTGCAATTACGCGGGATGAGGTGGCTACTGTGGCTAAGAGTGCCGCTAATCTTTGGAACAGTGACGGATCTGAACTGCTTGTTGAGCAAAAAGGGGATGAGGGTTACGGTGCAGATATTGTAATCAATTTTGTATACGATGAACGTCAGCAACGCACAGATGCAGAGCTGAGATTTCGTGAAAAAATAAAGTCGGAGCAAATTCGTCTTGACCAGCGCCAAAAAGAAAATGATCTGAGAAGAGACCGGTTTGATGAAGAGTCAAGACATTACCTTGAGCTGGCAAACCGGACTACCCTCGAGCTTAGTGAACTCAACAGCTGGGTGTCTGAAAGAAACGACGCCGGAGGATTTACAGAATCGGAGTACGAGGAGTTTACTCAAAGAAAATCTACTGTTGAACAGAAACAGGAAAAAGTGATCTATGAGAGGGGAAAACTAGACGCAATGGCCGCTGCGATCAACAGGGAGATTGATGAGTTGAACATGAAATTTTCAGAAATTAATACTCTTGTTGACCAATATAATGAAGAGTTTGCAGGTGATATGAGGTTTACCAAAGCAACATATCAGCGATTAGGGAACAGGGGATTAATAACCGTAAGCCAGTTTATGGGTAAGAGCGAGCTGGTTCTGATCCTGGCGCATGAAATGGGACACGCATTAGGCATAGATCATCTGCAAAATCCAGAGGCAATAATGCACGGAAGAATGGGCTCACAGCAGATGTACCCAGAAGTACAAATCACGGACGAAGACCGCCATGCAGTCGACGAGCTTTGCAGGTAGAAAATAACATAACTGCAGCCATTTGAATTCTACCCTGGATTGGAGTTACTAAGAGTAATGCACCTATGGAGATATCTCTTCCGGGGAGAGACCGGTGTGGCCCGCTTGAAGTGTGTTTACACCTAAAAGATGGGAAAGCCATTTATTAAAAAAACATGCTCATCTTGTGAGAGCCTCACCAATCAAAAAAGACAAAAAAATACCCTCCAACCGGATGTTCGAAAGCAGGGCAAAAATAGATTAAACGACGAAGAGTAACTTATTTGATGAGAGTCATCTTTCGCGTCAGTACAGTTCCGGCGGACTGTAGTCTGTAAATATATACGCCGCTGGATAGTGAGGATGCGTCGAACTCCACCGTATGTGAACCGGCTGATTGCATGCCCTCTTTAAGTACGGCAATCCGCTGTCCCGTCATATCAAACAGTTCGAGCTGAACAGATCCTGCCCTTGGCAGCTGATAGCTGATGATTGTGGTGGGATTGAAAGGGTTGGGATAGTTCTGTCTCAGTGAAATACTTTCGGGCTGCTGTGATTCAAACTCATTGGAGTTTACAGCTTCAACGGAGACATCTATTTCATAAACATCGCCTCCCGATATTGTCAGTTCCTCACCGGAAGAGAGTGTGTATTCATCCGACTCGTCGCTGCCTTGCCGGTGTACCACAAACTGAAGCAGGTCATTCATCTTCTCGAGGTGGGTTAGCGTAAGGGAATCGCCGGGAGACCGTAATTTCAGCGTTCCTGCGACATCAGTAATCAGGCGGGAATCATTTCCGAACCGGATATCGAAAGCTCCGCTGGGCGGCAGTGGTGGCATAGTGAAGCTGAGTGGGTCGGGTTTTTCCGGACCGTCCAGTGAACCGCTAAGGAAAAAGACAAGCGGCGGATTTCCTTCATTACTGATAGAGAAAGCGGCAAAACCATCAGGTGTATCGGTTGGTGTTGATTGCTGTTTAAGGAGTGCATTGCCATTTTCTGAAAGTGTAATTGTTCCAGCCTCCGTGGTGTTTATCCAGTAACCGCGCCCCGGTTCTATAACATCACTGGGTGTGTAACCACTGCTGTTCCTGTACCCCTGCACAGATCCGTTAACAATCAATTCACCAGGGTCATCAATCTCTGAAACCGCGACGGCTGTAGAAGTTCCGGATATGAGGTTCCACCCCTGATTTAGCGGAATTTCCAGTATATTTACAAAAGGAGGCTCGATGGTAAATGGCTGAGTCTCTTCAAATCTCAGCCAGTAGCCTCTGCCGGCCGTTAAAAGCGAGGCTTTAGAATACACTCCGTTAAAACTGTAGGCGGTATTTGCTATTGAATTGGGGAAGAATTCAAACGGGTTAACTCCTGCCCCGTCTGCCGGATAACCAATCAGCTGCCACCCTTCTGAATAACTGCCCGAAACAGGCTGCTGAATAGCATGGCTAAGAGTAATCTCCACGGTGCCATTTAGCGTTATATTGCTTGACTCTCTCATGTCAACTGTTGTGGTAGCAGATCCAATCTCGTAAGAGAGTATAAATAATCCGTTTGCGCTGTTAAACTCAGCACTGTCCCAGGAAAACGTAATGCCTGAGTCGCCGTTTGGCAGAGCGTTTAACTGCCACGTACTGGTTGATACCGTCAGAGGCTTAAATCGCTTGAAGTAACCTTCATCCCCATCGATAATTCTTGCGTCGAAAACACCGCTCGGAGGCGGAGGCGGGGCAAATTGATCAAGGCCCGTATTAAAATCCTCAGTTGCCGATTCTGCTGTACCGGCTACAAGGTCAATGGAGCTGCCGTTTCCATCGCTTGCTGTAAGCGTAAGCTGCCACCCATCTGATTGTAAAACGTCGTCTGCAAAAGCGATTTGCAGGTTTAAAGAGAAGAACAAAAGTATGGTTAGAAATAATTGTAGTCTACTCATCAATGGTCTCTTGTATTATTGGTAAAATTGGAGGATAAAGCTGAGTTAATTCTGAAGAGCTTCTTAGTTCTCATAGAGCATTATAGTAACTCAAAAAAAAATTATAGC
>CAZXYQ010000097.1:2440-11085 GCA_964644975.1 uncultured Rhodohalobacter sp. | reverse complement strand
CCTTTACTTCAAGGCACACACCTGAGTTCGATTCTAAATACTTATTAAATGATCAAGAAGAAGTCTCCCCTCCCCAAGCCAATGCTCGGGACAGGCCGGTACCAGTTAGGATGCTTCAAAGCGCTGCGAGCTGAGCTTGACTTCTTCGAATTTCGCTGTATGTGGATATTCCTACAACGTGGACCATCAGGGCAGAATTAAGACGATATTATGACTAAAAATTTCTTTTGAGCCGATCTGAATGATTCATATGCCTCAGCTGTTAAAAATTCGAAAGGGCATAAACCCACATCCAGATATTAAAAATTCAATTGCAATATACATCTGGCAGTTTCGACTTTTGAAGTTTGAATTATGAAGAAGCTATCAAGAAAACAAGCTTTGGAAATACTCACGCTAATTGTAGATAATGAGGCGACTGAGAATGATAAAAAAGCTTTTTTTACTTTCATCCAAAATGATGATGACGTTAGAAAGAAGTATGAAAGTATGCTATTTGTTAAGCAGCTTCTAAAAACAAAATATTCCCCCGAAAAAGCACCAAAACATCTCAGGAAAAAAGTTTCTGAGTTAGTTAAAGACATGTATTGGGAAAAAATTGAGGGGTCCAAGGTTGATAATAATTTATCAACTGTGAATACAAAACCTGCACCAAATAAACACAAAGAAGAGAAACCAAAGCTTCTGCTAAACCTTCTGAAACCTGCACGTTATTTAGTAGCCGCCAGCGTTATTTTCTTCTTTTCTCTCCTCACTATAGAACTCCTCGAAAAATCATCTGTCAACAAATTTGAAGTCTCATATGATATTGAAGAGATGGCGCTGTCTCACTTCAATACCGGTGATCATATCTCAGCATCCCTCGCCTCATTTCGACCTGAATCGTCTCAACACGCCTCAGAGCTCCTTGAATCAGAAATGGCCCACAAACTTCGTCTACCAACAATAGAAGGAGCAGATCTGCGCACAGTGATGTATACCACGTTTGCCGACGGCTATTCCACACCGGTTTTGGAGTTCTATCAGTCGGAGATTAATGAAACTGTCCATGTTTTCGCCTTCCACATGGATGAATTAGAAAGACACGATAAATTTGTCCGCGATCCGGAAGCTGTGAAAATCTGCAAAACGTATGATGACTATCACGTTAAAGATATTAATGGTAAACATGTTGTTTCGTGGAAATGGGGTGATTATTGGTATACAGCTGTTTCTAATCATAACGGACAAGAATTAATTGCCTTGGTAGACCCTGTTGATCCTACATGGAGTAACAAAAATAGTGCTTGGTAAGATGACAGTTTGTTATTTTAAGGATTAAATTTCATTTCGAACTCTCAATTGCACGATACACTCTCTCGTCAAATTCTTCTGTTAATCGTTCAGTCCTGATTCTCTCCCGGCTATTGGTGGAAAGATATTGAAATCCTTCCACAGCCATATATCTAATTCTTGGATCTTTGTCAGATATTAGATTCTCAATACGCCGTTCCCAGCCCTGCTGCGATTGGTCAAGGATTAGTATTTGTAAAAGTGCACTTCTTCGGATATGGTAAGGAAACTCGCTGCTCAGAAATGTTTCTGCAATCTCTACCGTCCGTTCTTCTCCACCCTTGGCCGCAAGATTTTCAAGAAGAAGCGGAATTTCATGAAAAACATTTTCCTGAACAATCAATGACTCAGTAATCGTGGTATACCGTTCCAGATCTGTTACAGTCGCAAGGGAGCGGATCGCCTCTTCCCGCAGAGTTGCTACTTCAGATGACCGGATTACAGATTGCAGACGGCTAATCACCATGTCGTTCCCGGCATATGATCCGAGGGCTCTGACCGCTTCAATCCTTATGCCTTCAGGCTGACCGGAGCCGCTTCTGTCCAGAAATAGCTGTGCTGTACCGCTTGCGCCATCCGTTACGTACGACAGCGTTCGAACAATTTCTGAATAGACACCGGAATCAGATTCCATTTCGACGATATCCATTAGGGCGAGCTGAAGGTCGGGATTGTCTGAAAAAGCCCGAAGAGCTGCTGCTGCTTCCCTTCTTTGGTCAGCGCTGTCGCCATTTCTGAGCTGATATATCCAAAACATGAACGGTTTTTCCACTTCCAGACGAATATCATCTCGCTCCTCAATATTCAGCACTACATTTTCGATACCGACCGGCACACTCATCACAATTTCGTCGTTTGCGCCGGTAAATGTCAGTTCACGCTCGTTTACTTCATTAAACGTATATTCAAGAACGTTTACACTTACCAGTTCATCAACGGCTGTTTCGGATGCGTTAAACCGAACACTCACCTCATTTTCATCTTCATCATGCAAAATCTGAACACGGTAATAGTAGAGCATCTCTTCCTCAGGCTCCGGTTCCACAAATTCAGGCTTTTCAATATAGGGTTGTCCGGTTGTGCGATACAGTATCCGAGAAAGGTCGCTCCAGCCCAGTGGATACTCCGCCTCGTCAAAAAGGACTGGCAGAGACTCTGAGAAAATTCTGCTTAGTTTTTGATCTGCTTCTAATGTATATCGAAATCTGTCGAGATTATCTGAGGAAATTCCCTTGTAAAGTGTATCCCACTGCTGCATGGAGTCTTTGTGGATAGATTCAAGATCGAGTTCACTGGCGGCATATCCCATCAATAGCTGTATCGCTTCCGGCTCCGACCACTCCATTTCGCGCAACATTACTCCGGCCCACTGCCCGGCTATTCCAAATTTAATTTGATCATCTGCAGAATAGGAGAGATCTGCCAGTATGGTTCCAGCTCCAAATGTGCGGTTTTCCCACACAATATCCTTCATCATTATAATATGAAGGTCTCTCATCGGGAACTCTCTTCCCGTACTATTTTCCATTTGCTGCACTATTTCATCAGCAAGCCCCATCAGGCTGTACGTGTCCAGCGAAGCGTCATTGGGCTGTTCCACATGAATATGATACCGGGTGTTGTTGATATCTCGTGTATCGCTTTGAAATGCGCCCACGGCAAAAAAGAGAGCCGTGGCCGGCACCGGATATTGAGACTGATATCGCGTTTTCTCCTGATCTACCGAAATCACTTCGTTACTAACTCTTCGGCCGGTCATCACCAACTTTCTGGATGATGGGTGAATCACGCTTATGTCAGTTGTGAAACGAACCCCGGGATGATCGGGCAAAGGAAGCCAATGGCTGGTAGAGCGCGGTACTTGTGATGAAAATATCGTTCCTGAGTAATTTTGCAAAACACCAAATACAGGGTCTGTTGCGTATACAATTCTGATAGATGTATTGTCACCTCTTTCAAACTGTTCATCCAGAAAGATCGTCAGCTTACCCGCGCTGAACTCGTAGTCCATCGTTCGCTCATTCACCATCACATCATCAACGACCATTCGTTCAGCGTCAATTTGGATGGAGTCGGACACCTCAACATTGAACTGCACCGAGTAGAGCACATCACCCCTGATTTGTGACTGCTCGTCAATTTCGAGGGTTGCTTCGAGTTTTGTGTAGGTGAGATCCATTTTGGGATAGGCGGGATAATCAAACTGCTGTGCAGTGCCCGGTTGCGCAAACATAAACGAAAATGTAACGGATATCAGAACGATAATTTTTTTCATAACCATTATACTATTCAAAAAATGATAAAATGTCTTTTTTAAGAGCTGGGTTTGTGGATATGGCGTTGCCCATTTCGATGGATTCTTTACCTGAGACATCAAAATATGCGCCGCCCGCCTCTTTTATAACTGGAAGCAAAGCCGCGGCATCCCATATATGCAGAATAGGATCGAACATTATATCTGCCCGTCCTGTAGCAACCATCAGGTGTCCGTATGCGTCACCCCACGTTCTGTGTAGGCGGGTTTGATCTAAAAGTTTCCCAAAAGGATCTGAAAAATTATGTTTATAAATGTGTTCCAGATCTGTAGTAAGAAAAGTTGCTGCATCCAGCGATGTACACTCACGCACCTTCACTTTTTCCCGGTTCAGGTAACAACCCGTTCCGGTTGCGGCAGAAACCATCTCGTTCAGAGCCGGAGCGTAAATTACACCTACTTCCGGTTTTCCTTCAATCAGAATTCCGATCAAAGTGGTATAAAAGGGAACTCCGTGAATAAACGACTGTGTTCCATCGATAGGATCGAGTACCCAAACGACATCAGCATCCTCATTTTCGCTCCCAAACTCCTCCCCTATAATACCGTGATCGGGGTATCGGCTTTTAATGGCAGATCGCATCAGCTTTTCGGCATTTCGATCAGCATTGGTTACGGGGGACCGGTCTTCTTTAAAGGTAAGATCGAACGTTTTTTTGAAAAAATTGAGTGTGGAATCGCCGCCTATCAAGGCGACCTCCACAGCAGCTTTGCGAAGTGAATCGGGGTTAAAATCCATCAGGGTTTATCAATGATTATGATTATTTTAAAAAACTATAAACAAATGCATTTGCATGAGTTCTTTGGAAAGTTTGGTTAATGTTAGTGCAAAAGCCCACTTAGCCATCCCGGATTTGATCCGGAATCTCCCATCTGAATTTCAAACACGTAAATAAGATAGGAGATCCCCTGTTGGTCCACGAGATGAGGTAATTTTCATCGGGTCTATAAACTCCACCAGACTTTCCAAAGAACAAAAAGCTATCAATCAGATAAAGATACAATTTCCATGACCGATTCTCAGATTTTTGATCACATTGCAGACAATCTTCAACTTTCTGCCAAACAGATCAAAAAGGTGGCTGATTTTATTGATGAAGGCGCAACTATCCCGTTCCTGGCCCGCTATCGGCAGGAGGCCACCGGTGGGCTAGATGAAGAGCAGCTGCGTGCCGTGCGCGATCAGATTGAAACCCAGCGTACGCTCGAAGACCGCAAGAAAACCATCTTGAAGGCGATCGCCGAACAGGATAAACTCACTCCGCAACTCGAGAAAAAAATTAAGGCGTGCAGAGATCTTAAAACGCTCGAAGATCTTTATCTCCCGTACAAAAAAAAGCGTAAAACGCGCGGCGACATGGCAAAAGAGAAGGACCTTGAACCGCTTGCAAAACTGATATGGGAACAGAAAATCGAAAAAGGCGATCCGCTTGAGTATGCCAAAGAGTATGTGAGCAGCGACCATGACCTCCCGGATGCTGAGTCCGCACTTGCAACCTCTCTCGACATCGTGGCCGAGTGGATCAACGAGTCAGTTGAGGTAAGAGATGCCCTGAGGAAAATCATCAGGGAGCACGGGGTGATCGCTACAAGGAAAAATCCTGCAATCAGCGATCGGACTAATTTTGAGGACTATTACGAGTTTAGCAGCCGTGCATCGCATTTGAAACCTCACCAGGTGCTGGCGATCAACCGTGGCGAGCGCGAAAATGTACTGTTTGTGAACCTGGAGCTCGTGGAGAAGATTACACTTGATAAGCTGGATGATGTAGTCATCACAAACGACGCCTCCATTTTTATACCCTACCTGCAGGACGCTGTTGAAGATTCCTACAAGAGGCTGATGCTGCCGTCGCTGGAACGGGAGCTGCGGAACGACCTGACGGATGCCGCAGATCAGCACGCGATAGAGACGTTTGCCACCAACTTAAAAAACCTGCTGCTCCAGCCCCCGCTTAAGAACCAGGTGGTTATGGGGATTGATCCCGCATTCCGGACAGGCTGCAAAGTTGCGGTGATCGATCCGATCGGTAAATATCAAACGGGAACCACCATCTACCCTACCCCTCCACAGAAAAAAATTGAGGAGAGTGCGAAAGTGGTCAACAAAATGATTGATCAGTTTGGCGTTACGCTCATTGCAATCGGCAACGGAACCGGCAGCCGTGAGACAGAGCAGTTTGTGGCCGACCTTATCCAGGACCGCAAAGAGATCCACCCTGACGAAGAACTGCACTACCTGATTATCAGCGAAGCGGGCGCGTCGGTCTACTCTGCGTCAACGGTAGCGCGCGAAGAGTTTCCAGATCTTGATGCCGCGCAGCGCGGCAATATTTCCATTGCGCGCCGGGTTCAGGATCCTCTGGCAGAACTGGTAAAGATCGACCCGAAATCGATTGGGGTTGGCCTCTATCAGCACGACATCAACCAGGTGCAGCTTGCAAAAAAACTAGACGATGTTGTAGAGAGCTGTGTGAATGAAGTGGGTATCAACCTGAATACCGCAAGTTCATCACTTTTGACACACGTTTCGGGGCTGAGCCGTAAAGTGGCAAAGAACATTGTGGACCATCGCGACAGTAAAGGGCGCTTTAAAAGCCGTGAGGAGCTGAAAGATATCAGCGGAGTGGGAGAGTTCAGGTTTCAGCAGTCGGCAGGATTTATGCGCATTCCCGACGGCTCCCACCCACTCGACAATACGGCCATCCATCCGGAAAGCTACGAGGCTACGGAAAAACTGTGTAACCTGTTTAGTATTGACGTGGATAAACTTTCAGTCCAAAAAGAGAAGATTGAGTTTGCTTTCAAAAACATCGATATCAAACAAGTGGCAGGACAGCTTGGCGTAGGGCAACCCACGCTGGAACTGATTATCGAAAACCTGCAGAAGCCGGGCCGGGATCCGCGTGAATCGCTGCCAAAACCACTGCTGCGACAAGATGTGCTCAAAATGGAAGACCTGTCGCCCGGTATGAAACTGGAGGGTACCGTTCGAAACGTAGTAGATTTCGGTGCATTTGTTGATCTTGGCGTAAAGCAGGATGGTTTACTTCACATATCGCAAATGAGCAGCGGCAGACGAAGAGTTGAAAATCCACACGATGTGGTATCCGTTGGCGATATTATCAGCGTGGAGATTAAAAATATCGACGTTGAACGCGGCCGGATTGGCCTCGCGCTCATATCCTGATCAATGAGTCATCCCGGACCGCGAGCCGGGATCTTTCGATTTCGCTCGATTTTTATGTTCGGCCAGGGTAAATCTTTTATCCATGTCATTAAATGGGAGATTACGCATCACAGCCATCCCGATCAATTTGGATATGCACATCCGTCAGCCCGCAAGAACAGCGTGCAGACGGAGCTCTCAAACCATATCAATCATTCTATATCAAAAGAAAACAATTTGTTATCTTTATAAGTATCAATCTTTAAAAATTATTATAACCGTCAATGAATTCAAAAGATATCTCCGAGCAGGCAAAAGACATTGAACACGAGCATCATTTACCAATCTACAGGCGATATCCCATCACGCTTGAAAAAGGGAAGGGTGCGCTGGTCTGGGATTACGAGGGCAATGAGTATCTCGATATGCTGGCAGGAATTGCAGTGAACAACACCGGGCACTGCCATCCAAATGTGGTTAAAGCAATTCAGAATCAGGCCGAAAAACTGATCCACCCGTCCAATTTTTTCTATACCAAGCCGCAGAGCGATCTCACAAAACTGCTTTCGGAACTGTCGGGCCTGCAACGCGTATTCTTTTGCAACAGCGGGGTGGAAGCGCTGGAAGCATCCCTTAAAATTGCCCGTAAGTTCGGGAACAATCACGGTAAAAAAGGTGAAATAGTTGCCGTGGAGCGTGGATTTCACGGACGTTCTCTGGCCGCTATTGCGCTGGGCAAGGAGAAATACCGCAAAGGTTTCGCCCCTATCCCATCCGGCTTCAAAACAATTCCTTTCAACGATATCGAAGCGCTCGAAAATGAGATCGATGACGACACGATTGCGTTTGCGTGTGAGCCGATTCAGGGTGAGGGTGGTATTCATGAGGTGAGCGGTGACTACCTGCGAAGAGCACGTGAGCTTTGCGACAAGCACAACGCCCTGCTTTTCTTTGATGAAGTGCAGTGCGGGAATGGCAGGACCGGTAAATATTTTGGATTTGAACATCACAATGTGAAGCCCGATATCATCGCAACGGCCAAAGGACTGGGCGGCGGTTTTCCGATCGGCGCGGTAATGGCAAACGAAAAAGCGGCGCAGGCGCTCGACTATGGCGATCACGGCACTACATATGGCGGTAATCCGCTGGCATGCGCGGCGAGTCTCGCTGCAGTGCGAACCATTCTGGATGAAGACCTGATGACCCAGGCCACGGAAAAAGGCGACTATCTCATAAAACAGATAAAGGAGAAAACTGACGGGCTGGGATTTGTAAAAGAGATCCGCGGTAGAGGGCTCATGATCGGCGTGGAGCTGACCATAGAGGGCAAACCTGTAGTAATGGAGATGCTCAACAATTTTGTTATTTCAAACGTAACGATGGATACCACGATCCGCATCGTGCCGCCGCTGGTCATCACCTACAAAGAGCTCGATCGATTTGTGGATGTGTTTGTTGCGGCTATGAAAACGTGTGCAAAATAACCCCTCGTCGGACGATTGCCTTTTTCGTCCGACGAGTCTTAAGGCTTCAAATCACTTTGGGGGAGAGAACCGCAGGGGCGCTAAGTCGCAGAGGATTGGCCCAAGTGGATGGCAATGTGGATATTTCTTCCAGCAAAATAACATCGCAATTATGTGAAAAAATAATTCATCATTCAGCACCAACTCGACAGTCGAAAAAAACAATCGACAGTCGAGGCTCATCGTCCCTCGTCGGACGATTGCCTTTTTCGTCCGACGAATCCTTAGGCCTCACATCACTTTATGGTAGACAACCGCAGGGGCGCTAAGTCGCAGAGGATTGGCCCAAGTGGATGGCAATGTGGAT
>CAZXYQ010000097.1:0-2340 GCA_964644975.1 uncultured Rhodohalobacter sp. | reverse complement strand
ATTTCTTCCAGCAAAATAACATCGCAATTATGTGAGAAGAAGTATTTTACCTCTTCTTGTTCCCGGTGGTGTTCATCAGCAGACGGTAAACGTTATCCCTTCCGGTGATAAAGAGTATATCGGATTCTTCCCCGCCCCACTCCAGGTTGGTAACCTGCTCGTCAAATGTAATCAGGTTTATCTGCTCACCGGCGCTGTTTAATATTGTAATTCCTGCCGGACCTGTAGAATATAGATTTCCCTGCATGTCGGTAACCATTCCATCGGCTGCGCCCATTCCGCTGCCCATTTCACCAATATTTGCAAAAAGCTCAGGAGAATAGGGTACGCCATCCCCGTCTACCTCAAAAACAAGAATATCGCCTGTCTCTGAGTCATTGAGAAAAAACCGGTTTTCATCAGCTGAGAACACGAGCCCGTTGGGATAGTTGAACTCATCGTAGATGACGGATAAATCACCGTCCGGAGTCAGCATGTAAACGCCGCTGAAATCGAGCTCCCGTTTATCATCACTCACGCCAAATGGCGGATCAGTAAAGAAGATGTTTCCGTTTGAGTGCACGGCAATATCATTCGGGCTGTTCAGGCGCCGGCCTTCAAAACTGTCCGCAATAACAGTAAGTTCACCGTCGGGCATCAGACGCGATACCCGGCCGGCATGCTGAGCAAGCAGAATAGACCCGTCGATATCGGCCTGTATACCGTTCGAATTACCGCTCGGATTCACATAAACATCCACTCCTTCCTGCTCCGACCAACGGTAGACCATATTCGCCGGAATATCGCTAAATAGCAGGTATCCATCAGAGTGCCAGTATGGGCCTTCCGTAAAATCAAAAGGCCCGGCAATAATCTCCGGTTCGGATCCCTCAATTAACAGGGAATCGGATGCTTCCTGCGGTTGATCTTCCTGAGCGCAGGAAACGAGAAAAAATGAGAGAGATAAAATCACGAAAGCAGACAGAAGTTTTTTCATGGTATTGGAATGAGTTGATTTGTTTTACGATGAATGAACATACATAATTTTACTGAACTATCGCGAGCGTTAGCACCCTGTTGAAGTAATACAAATATAGGTGCAAAAGCGCACTGTTATATAATTTTTTTGTACCGGTAAAAAGGAATTTCTTAGTGCCTTTCGGATACAGGTCAGGAAAATAGTACTCCACTGCTTTGGGCAGAATATAAAAGCGCAGCGGAGCCCAATGCGATTCTGAATTAACCGGTTCTTCGCCCGATACGACTGAAAAAACTATTAATATGCGTCAACAGACGGGCTGTTTCTTTTCGGATGACAACACACACTATGTGCGCAAGCACAGATTAGTTTGCATACACTTCCATCGTAAAATTTATTCAGGACACCTCTAATTGCGTATTTATGTGTTAAAGTTATTTTACGGAAGAACTGCGCTCAGCATCCGTAACAAGCAATGGATCCGCACACATCCGAATCATGGATGCTGACTTTGCACGCAAACAGTCACAATTAATACGGGTTCAAATCCTGCAATCAGGTTTCAAATGCCTCATTCGCCCAGGCCAATTTCAGCCCTCAGGCAATTGTTGGATTGGTTAGGTAAGACACTAAGAGATCGGAGATGCGAAGATACCAAATTGAATCATATGGATATGAATACAGATTCTTGAGCAAAAGGGCGGTTTTACGTTATTTTAGCTATCAGATAAATCTGTCCATAAAAAACAAATAGTGCACTGATCACCAATAAACTACTATCGCCACTATCCCTGTGTAAGGAGAACGATACTCTCTTTAAGTGCTCCCACAGAATGGGTGACGTTTACAGGAATAGCCACTTCATCATACTGTTTCATGCGTATGTCTTTTCTATCCTGGTGGTAGATGATATCGCCCTCCAGCACCAAAAGTTTGGTTGGATGCTTGGCTTTATGATCTTCAAGCTTCATCCCTTTTGCAAAACCAAATAGCAAGACTTTAAACTTATCGCCTATATGAAACGATTTGGCAACAGGCTTATCGGAATTTTTTAATTGTTCCTTTATCTCTTTGATAGTCATAATACTCCGGATTTATTAATGTTGATATGTCACCTCAATTCATTATAGCAGGAAACAGCTAAAAACCAAAAAAATGAGGGTCTGTATATTCTGAGAGACCAGTAAATATTTTATTACTTTATGGACTGATTTACTTTCTATTGTAGTGAACTGAGTATTTAATACTCACCGCTAACTAGTGATGTGTCAACGGTGAACTATCCTAAGAGTCATCGGATGAGTCATTCATGAATCATATATTGTTTCAGCATAACTAGGTTTTTCGAAAAACTCATCCGATGACTATCGACCAACAAATAT
>CAZXYQ010000096.1:0-11121 GCA_964644975.1 uncultured Rhodohalobacter sp. | reverse complement strand
GAACAAGTAAGAAACGATACGTATGTAAGATGCTTGGATTCTCAGCGTAAATCTGCGTTGCATCAGCTAAACTCTGCGAGAACATAAACCGGCTATACTATACGCGCAAAAACTGGTGCAAGCTGGCGAAGTTTTCCTTAAAAAATCGTTACAACGCTAAATCAAAATGATTTACAACTAAGCCAGACATCAAAGTCGATTGATTTGGCGATTTGTAAGATTTAACGACGCAACGATTTTCGATCTGTTTATCAATCAATTTTTACGATTGCTCGCGGTTTGTACGCTTTTGTAAAAAATGGATACCAATTCATTACATTCAGAAATAGCTTTGTTGACTGATAATTCTGACTTGTAGGAGTTAGATCGTTTGATTATTCGCAAACAGTTATGTGATTCCCTCAACTCTTTTAAAACGACACTCATTTTATGGATAAAATCTTTCTTTGATTCAGCTCCCTGAGTTTCTCCATAATTTAATGCCGGTGAAGTGCAAGATCTGACCAATTGGTTCGCAAGGTGATTTGAAAATTTATCTTTTGGCATTTCATTTATAATTTCAGCTGTAAGAACAGCAAAATCAATAAGTCTGTCTTCAAGTTCTTTTCGATTCATCTTAGTCTCCTATTTGATTATGGTTTGTCTATCATTAAGAGCCAAATTTTCCGAATTCCTTACAGTTTTTTTTATTTAAAAAATCGCCACATCGCTAAATCGGAAATCTTAAAAATCGTTACATCAAAAAAGTTTACAACTAAGCCAAATATCCAAAGTCGATTAATTTGGCGATTTGTAAGATTTAAAGACGTAACGATTTTCGATTTATAATCCACCTATTTTCATGCTCCGAATCACCCGCTTCCCAATTCCCGTTTAAGCCAGGCACGAGCAACGCGCCAGTCGTATCGCACCGAGTGCTCGGTTCCGCCAATCACATCGGCTATCTCCTTATAATTCATTCCGCCAAAAAACCGGTACTGCACAATATTTGAATGGCGTTCATCCATCTTCTCCAGTTTATAGAGGGCGTCATCCAGATCCATCATCTCAGTAAGCCGGGCATCATATGGAGCCATACCGTCGGTAAAAGTAACAGCAGGTTCATTACCTCCCCGTTTCTCCGCATTCTTTTTCCGTGCGTGGCTTATGAGTATCCTGCGCATGGCCATAGCTGCAATGGCCAGAAAGTGAGACCTGTTCTGGTAGGTAGCATTATCCTGACCTACCAATTTTAGGTAAGCTTCGTTGACCAGAGCGGTGGTCTGCAGCGTATGGCCGGCCCGTTCGCGACGAAGCTGCAGATGGGCTTCGTTACGCAGGTGTTCATATACCAGGGGATAAATCTTGTCAATCACCCGTACGTCGCTCTCCTCTAATCCGTTGAGTAGCAGTGTTATTTCTTTTTGATCGAGATTCATGCTGAATAAGACAATTCCCCCTAGTGTAATGCATCTGTTTATATCATTCAAATAATCTACTTGATCGGAGGTAAATCTGCAACGAGTTGTTATTAATATAATTAACCCGGAATATTCACCAAGAAATTTTTTGATGAGCGAGGCAAAGTAAAAAACGACGGAGTGGTACTTTAGCACCCTGAGTAAGCTGTTTTCGATTAAACGCAGCTCACGGGAAATTTTCACAAAACTTCATGGTAGCTCAAAATTGGGTTTCCATCTATTTTAAATAAAATTAATGTTATCAATACTTTAGATTGTAACACAGTTTAATTTGTGAATAATCCGGGTTAAAGAACAGTTTGGATCGAACAGGCGTAATGGCGGCAGGTTTTAATAGAGTTTCCCATTGGTTATCTGTCTCTTGGTTATCAGTGTTGTCTTGTTGCGCAATCTCTGCCATTAAATGATGCCTGATCAACAAATAGACTAATTACCAAGCTGATTCAATACACTTCTAAATCGTTGACCTTTATTTTGAATGATAAGTTAAGATCACAGCCATTAAGCTCAGTATAATTTATTTACTGACAATCCTATTTTTCACTTTATCTTACGTTTTCAATTCAGCAGCTTAATCCCCTTAACCAATAAGAAGGTTTCCTTGAGAAAAGATGACCAATTGAAATCAACCCGCCTTGCCTGGGCGGGAGTCATTTCAGGTGCAGCGCTTTGGGGCACGGTCGGGCTGTACATCGCTCCGCTCACTGAGGCTGGATTTCCCACGCTTACCCTCGCTTTTCTGCGCATGGCCGGAGCGTTCCTGCTGGCTCTGCCGCTGCTATGGTTTGTTAAACCGGGCGTGCTAAAACTTCACCGATGGCAGGATATCTCCTACTTCCTACTCACCGGAACCGTAAGCCTGGGCCTCTTTCAATGGTTTTATTTGTCGGCAATTGATGAGGTGGGAATGTCGCTCGCCGTCGTTCTGCTCTACACCGCACCCGCTATGGTGGTTGTGATGGCCCGGTTTCTTTTCAACGAGGCGATTACGTTTAACAAAATAGCGGCCATTGGTTTGATGATCTTTGGGTGTTTGCTTGTGTTGGAGATTCCGGGCAAAACTGAGATCTCATTCTCCACTGCCGGACTCTTGTACGGCCTTGGGGCGGGCTTCACCTTTGCGCTCTACAATGTGACCAGCAAATTTGCTCTCCAAAAATACAGCGTACTTACCGTTACACTCTACACTTTTTTGTTTGCCTCGCTGGGACTGTTGCCATTTGCTGGCCTTGGTTCAACAGCCGGTCTCTATTTCGAGCCGGGTGTATGGTACTGGATTTTGCTCTTAATGACTCTCCCCACTCTGTTTGCGTACGGGTTCTACTTAATTGGACTTCAAAAAATAGAATCGGGACGCGCTACGCTTGCTGCTGTAACAGAATTGCTGGTCGCCGTGCTGCTCGGTGTGATGATCGCCGGGGATGCGTTTAGTCCAATGATGAGCGCTGGTGTACTGCTGGTTATCTGTGCCGTGCTGATGATTAGTTTTTTTAGAAGCAGCAAGACTGTTAGCAGGTGAGGTTTCGCTGAACCGCGGGTGCGCGAAGCCGCTGGCATAGCGGGTGAGCTGCCATAAAACCTATAAAAATAGACACGCTTATTGGGTGAGGTAACTTTACCAGGTTTTCAGGATGCTAATTATTTACGCTTCACATCTTTTTTTGGAAATCTGCAGTTCTACTCATCTTTACTGGCGCATTACATCCTTGAATTAATCCTCTTTTTTGACTCTTTAAATCGTTAGCCCAAAATATCTTACAGATATCCTTCTCTATTTAAAAACACCAAATTTACCCAAAAACATTTTGAACGAATATCAGATAAGCGTTGTAAGTTATCTTAAATCTAACCCTCTTTTTTTATGTCTGAACCAAAAAACAAACACCGATTTTTTGCCATCGGGTCAGCAGCAGGAATAATTCTATTTACCATCCTGCTTGTCGTGTTTGTCTTTCCAGATGGCGATTCAATGGCTGATGATACCATCACAAAAGAGACCACTCGCGTAGTCAACGTAAATACTTATGATCCCGGTAACATCCAATCGGAAATAGAGATCACAGGACGGATCAACTCTACACAGAGAATTGAACTGTTCAGTGAGGTTCAGGGTGTGCTGCAGCGCGGTGAGAGGCCATTTCGTACGGGAGTCAGATATAACCGGGGTGATCTACTCCTTCAAATTGATCAAACCGAAGCCGAACTTGATCTTTATGCCCAACGCAGCCGTTTCTTCACAAAACTGGCGGCCTCGCTGTCTGATATTAAACTCGACTACCCCGATCAATATGACAGCTGGTCCGGCTATGCCGATCAGTTTAATCCTGAGTCAACCCTCCCCGATTTGCCTAACATTGAGAACAGGCAGCTGAGACTCTATCTCACCTCCCGCGGAATTTTCGATCAGTACTATTCCATCCGCAGTGCCGAAAACAGGCTCACGAAATATTCAATACGCGCCCCTTTCAGCGGGGAGCTTCGCTCAGCCGATCTGACACCCGGAAATCTAGTTCAGCCGGGAGTGCGCCTGGGAGAGTTTACAGGTGATGCTTTTGAACTCGAAACCTTCGTAAGTTTGCGCGATCTCAGTTTCATCAGTCAGGGAGATCCTGTTGAGCTGCTTACACCATCTTCCCGCGATACCCTTGAGGGAACCATTTTGAGGATCGGTTCGTCGGTTGACCCAAACACTCAGGCTTTTCCCGTCTACATTAAGGTGCAGAACCGTAATCTGCGTTCTGGACAATATCTTGAGGGAAAAATAAGCGGGAAAATATTTGAAGACGCCCTTGAGATCCCCCGAAATCTCCTTTCACGCAGCAATACAGTGTTAATTGCGGAAAATGGGAAAGTAACTCATAAAGATGTAGAACCGCTGCTTTTTAAACGGGAGACAGTTGTTGTGAGCGGTCTGACTGCTGAGGATAAAGTGATCGAACTCCGGGCCGGTGCAGCATCACTCGCCGGAGCCTCCGTAACCATCGCAGATAACGACGAATAGGATAAAATAAATGGAAAAGTTCATAGGCTATTTTATCCGATACCGTACTGTGTCAACGCTGGTGATTCTGCTGATTACCGTGCTTGGAATACTTGTATTCAATAATTTACGCTACTCTTTCTTCCCTGATGAAAAAGTTCGTTTTATAGATATTAGCATTGTCTACACTGGTGCATCCCCTTCTGAAGTGGAAGATGGAGCCATCGCTAAAATTGAGGATAACCTGAAGGGGGTAAACGGCATTGACCGCTTTCTCTCCAGCTCAAAGAACAACGGCGGGTCCATTGAAGTTGAGCTACTCGAAAACGCTAATCCCGATGACGTACTTATTGATGTTCAAAATGCGGTGGATAAAATCACCACGTTCCCTGATATCATGGACGATCCGGTGGTGACCAAGCGGGATGTGCTAACCCTGGCGATGGTTCTTGCTATCAGCGGGGATGAACCCCTAACGGTGATTAAAGATGTAGCGCGGCAGGTAGAGACCGACTTTCTCAATAGCGGTATTTTTTCAAATGTCCGGATCAACGGATATCCAGAGGAGGAGATTGAAATCAGTGTTCGGGAGGCTGATCTGCGCGCCTTTAACCTCACCTTTGATGAAGTTTCGCGCGCGGTTGCCGGCAGCAATATTGAGCTGTTTGGCGGCACCATAAAAACCGATCGCGAGGATATCCAGATCAAAGCCGACATGCGCCAATACTTTGCGGGCGACATGGGCAATATTGTGGTTCGCTCCGGAGAAGATGGGCGTCTGGTGCGTCTGGGAGATATCGCAACGCTGAAGAATATTTTTGCTGATCAGCCCAGCTCTCAGTTCCTTAACGGCAAGCGGGCCGTTTCTATAGTGATTGAGAACACCAATGATGAAGACATTCTTGAGACAGTTAATTTTCTGCGGAACTATACAGCCGATTTTAATGAAGGGCGAGAGGATCTTCAAATTACCGTGATCAGTGATCAGGCTGAAGGCCTCGAAGAGCGTGTGGAAGTTTTGGCCGATAACGCCTGGCAGGGTGCGCTGCTGGTGCTCATTGTGCTGGCCATATTTCTGAATTTTCGACTTGCCCTCTGGGTAGCGCTTAAAATTCCGATCTCCATCCTGGGTATGATTATTTTTGCGGGGATGGCCGGGGTTACGATCAATCAGCTCTCCATGTTTGGTGTCATTCTTGTACTCGGAATTCTGGTGGATTACGGTGTGGTGGTCAGCGAAAATATTTATCAGCACTTTGAACGGGGTGAGAACGCTTTCGATGCGGCGCTGAAAGGAACTCTAGAGCTGATCTCTCCAATATTGATCTCTTTTGTAACCACCGTAGCCGCATTCGCTTTTTTCTTCTTCCTGGATGGCCAGCTCGGTGAATTCTTTTCAGACGTCTCCTTTGTTGTGATTGTGTCCAATATCGTGGCGCTTTTTGTAGCCTTTTTTATCATTCCGGCACTGGTCGCAAACTCCAAATCACTCAGAAAAGGAGCCAAGCCAAACCGCGTGGAAAAAAAACTAAATAACATGTTCAGGGCCATCCTAAATCGATTTTATGCCCCTGCTCTGCGGCTCAGTATGCGAAACGGATATGTGGTGGTGATCACCATGCTATGCCTCTTTTTTATCACAATAAGCGGATTTAAGAGCGGCTTGATCCAGGGCACCTTTTTTCCAAACATTGAGTTTGATGAGATCACCGCAGATCTGCGACTGCCGGCAGGTACAAGCGAACGCGTTACTGATCAGATTTTAATTGAAATTGAGGAGAGCGTCTATGTAGTAAATGAGCGTCTTAAAGATCAGGAATCGAATGGCATCGCACCCATTCTTTATGTTCAGCGCGTAACAGGTCCCCAGACAAATATTGGCAGGCTCGATATTACGCTAACCAAACCGGAAGACCGCGACTTTCTGGCTTTTGACATAGCCGGAATGATCCGGGACGAGGTAGGCGATGTTCCGGAGGCGGAAAACCTTTCTTTCGGCCCTGCAGCCGCGTTCGGAAAGCCGGTCTCCATCTCCATGACACACCGCTACGACGACCTCGAAGAGCTGCGGGAGGTGAAAGAGATTCTCAAGCAGGAACTGAGTGACATGGACACCGTGATCGACATTATCGATACGGATGAAGTGGGTTTACGGGAACTTAACATCACGCTGAAACCGGAGGCGGAGCTGCTGGGATTAAATCTGCGTGAAGTTGTGGACCAGGTACGGCAGGGATTTTTTGGAGTGGAGGTGCAGAGTTTGCAGCGCGGTGATGAAGAGGTTAAAGTCTGGCTTCGCTATACTGAAGATGAACGCTCATCCGTGAACAACCTGGAAAGAGCCCAGATTCGGCTTTCAGGCGGTCAAACGTACTTTTTGCGCGATATTGCTAACACTGACGAACAGGATGGTGTGGTAGCAATCAACCGTCGTGACGGACTACGGGAGATCAGCGTTGAGGCCGATGTGGCCTCTCTGGACATACCGGTACCCGCGGTGTTGGGCAATATCCAGAGAAATATTATTCCCAACCTGCGTGAAACCTACCCTTCTATCAACTTCACATTTGAAGGTCAGTCGAGAGCGTCCGAACGAACGACTGAGTCGGCACAGCGGGCAGGCCCCATCATCCTGGTCATCATCCTCTTCATGTTTCTATTAAACTCCCGCTCTTTTATGCAGATGTTTGTCAGTATTGCGCTTCTGCCCTTCGTTATTATCGGCGTTGCGTGGGGGCACTTTCTGCAGGGTATCCCAATCAGCATCTTTTCCCTGCTGGGTATCATCGCCCTAATCGGCATCCTGGTAAACAATATTCTTGTGTTTCTTACTACCTACAACGATTATCTAATCACTGGAAAAGATGTAGCAGAATCGATCTATCGCGCTGCACTATCACGATTTAAGCCAATTATGCTTACGGCCATCACAACCGCTGCCGGGCTCACGCCGCTGCTGCTTGGCACCACAATAGGTGCACAGTTTCTTAAACCGACAGCGGTTGCCGTTTTCTACGGACTGCTGTTTGCAACGTTTCTGACCCTCGGTTTCCTTCCGGTCCTGCTGCTCTACGCCAACAGTATAAAACGGTTTGTAGTGGGGCTGTTCAGAGATGAAAAACCGACGCGTGCGGAAGTTGAACCGGCCGTGATTGAGATCAAAAATCTTGACAATATTAAATCATATTGATGATATGATACCGACAGTTCAAAAAATACTGCTGCTCATTTTTCTCCTTTTCTGGATTGCCAAACCTATAGCAGCGCAACAGCAGATGTCGCTTCAGGACGCGTTCGAAATGGCTCTGCAAAATAACCACTCCATCGAAATAGAGCGGATTGAACGGCGGCAGGCCGCCAATAATTTCTTTCGTGGAAATGCAGGACTACTCCCAACGCTCGATATTGTGGGCAGCGCAGAGTTTTCTCTGGATGATGCAAACCTTGAAATTGCCGATTTCAGTGCATCACCGCCCACAATTGACAGAATCAGCGTGGATCAATCTGAATCGAGAACCTACAATGCCGCACTGCAGCTAAACTATACGCTGTTCGATGGATTCAGAGGGCGGTATCTGTACAGGCAGCTGGAGTCGCAGGACCGGGCGGCCCAGATCTCTCAACAGATTGCGATCGAGAATACACTTCTTGATGTGGCGGGGGCTTATCTTGAGCTCCTTCATCGGGCAGAAAATGTGCTTATTCAAGAGGAGAACATGGCCGTTTCTGAAGATCGCCTGGAGCGGATGAAAGAAGACCGAAGGCTGGGTCAGGCTACAGAACTGCAGCTACTGAACGCTGAAGTGAATTACAACGCCGACGTAATTGAACTTTCCACGTCTAAGGTAGAACGTGATGCAGCCGCAAGAGACCTTCTCTTTTTGATTGGTTTGGATGATATGAACGAAGAGATTGAACCATCAGACCGTATTGATGTGAATGATTATCTTAATCCGGATGAAATTATGAGCAGTGCGATGCAACAGAATGCTGCACTGATGCTGGCCGAAGAGCAGACATCACAGGCGGAATTGGGTCGCAGCATAACAACGGCCGATCGTTTTCCGCGAATCTCACTCAGCAGTTCCTATGGCTACTTCCGTCAGGAACAGGACGCCAGCAACCTTCCGCTGATCGAAACCCGCGGTATAACAGCTGGAGTTACGCTCAGGTACAATCTGTTTAGCGGCAAGCAGCGCAGCCGGGCCATTCAAAACGCTGATCTCGATATCCGAAGCAGCCGGGAACAGAAGCGAAGTGTACAGAATGAAGTGAGCAAAGAAGTATCAAACGCCTATTCACGATATGAAAACACCCTTCAGCAGCTTCAGCTTTCTGAGCTCAATGTAAATACAGCCGATCGAAATTTCGAAAACAGCCGTGAGGCGTTTCGTCAGGGACAGATCACCTCCATTGAACTGAGAGAAGCGCAGATCAATTTGCTCAACGAAAAAATGCGCCTCAATAACCTGCGCTACCGGGCAAAACAGACTGAGCTAGTACTGATGGTACTCAGCGGAACCTTCCTGAGTGGTGAGATGTAAGCCCTTCAGTTGAAACAGTATTGGGTTTGGGGGGCTCGCAAAGGCGCAATGGCGCAATGTTTTTCGAACCGCAGTGGCGCGAAGGCGCAGAGATGGTTTCTCGCGACGGCGCGAAGGCGCAACGTTTATTTAACCGCAGGGGCGCGATGGCGCGGGGTTGGGAAGTGGGGTTTTGCCGATGATGAAGTGTCGTTATTGATTAAAAAATCTCATTTCATCAATTCGATATATCGTATCACGGTGCCTTCCTCTTCACTGGTCAGGGAATAGATCCCTCCTTTTCCATCCGCAGCGATCATATGGGTGGAATGGTCCAGTTCATAGCCTTCGATCATCAACAGCCAGGAAATCCCCAATCACACGCAGCTTTCTTGGGCGATAGATGTTATCAAAGCTTGCCAGATGCGAGGTTGGCGCAGGCTGATAGTCAAAATCGCTGTTAAAAAAGGGCGCGTGACCTGAATCTTCACCGCTGCAGGATAACAGGAGGAAAACGGTTAAAAGCGTGATCAGATATGGGGTGGTTTTTTGAGGCATATCGAGTTTGTAAAAGAGTTTCGTTGGGTATCTTCATCTCAAATGAAAGGCCACGCTGAAGCTAAACAAACTCTTGATCCGCTGGACTGCATTCATCTTGGTGGTAAGCCGCTGGCCATAAAAGCGGCATCGAATTTTCGGTTTCTTCGATCGAAAGGCATAATCATTCGCAAAACCGTAGATATGCTCTTTGGAACCTGGTGCATCGAACATAACATCGAGCTGCTACATAACGATAAAGACTTCGACCAAATGGCCACTAAGTTGCCTTTACGGGTGTATGTATAGGTGATGTTGTACGCATGGTACACTGACGATCCGGTTTGATGAACGTCTTGTTACCCAAATAAATCTGAATGGGTACCGGTACGAATAAGGATCATTTCTTCATCGTGATCTTCATAAATAAGCAACCAATCAGGCTCAATGTGACATTCACGGGTACCAACATAATTTCCTGTTAACTTGTGATCCCGAAACTTTTCATCCAAAGGTTCACCCAGAGCCAATTGTTGAATAATCTGTTTGAAAACATCAAATGACTTTCCTCGCTTCTTCATTTTCTTGACGTCTTTCTTAAATCTGTTTGTGCGAAAAATCTTTTTCATCAGATATCCAGGTCTTCAAACAACTCCTCAGTGGTATCAAATTCTTTCAATTTTTGACCCTCTTTGGCCTCGACAATAGCTTGATGTGTCTTTTCGTTGGGTATCTTCATCTCAAATGGTAGGCCACGCTGAAGTTTTACCTGTTTAAAGAATATTCGTATGGCTTCTGTTGTATTCAGTCCAAGCTGATCAAGAATGCGTTCCGTCTCTTTTTTCAGTTCCGGTTCCATCCTGGCGCGTACTGTTGCAGTTTTTTTAGACATAACAGTGGATTTGATTAATCATTATACTAATGTAGCTTAAATGTGCTACATCTGCAACGAGGGTAATTGTTATTTGGTACAAATTCTTAACCCGGATTATTCACGACTTTAATTATGTGTTAACAGTATTGTCCAATTAAGACAATTCCAATTTCTTTCAAATCATTGTAGTGCATGTAAATAAGGATGCCTTTTAATGCGTATTAAAGCCACTGCTACCTGGGTTCATCTGGCAAAAGCCGAGCTCCATGAATTACACTTAGTATTTCGATTTTATCATCTTTGACCAGATATATGATGCGATAGGGATGATGAAAAACTTCCCGAATATCGTCTCTTTCATATTCCGGAACTCTGCGACCTTTTCGGGGATGAGGGGAAATGCTTTAAGCTTCTTCAATTATTTGACTAACTGTACGATAGGCATATAAAGATGAGTCGGAAGCGATGTATTCAAAAATTTGGTCGAGTTGTTTTTCTGCCTTCTCCGTCCAGATGATTTTCATTTGGCCAGCTGGTATTTCTTCTTGATATCCTCATGTGACACAGTTTGCCCGGCTTCTGAATCTTTAAGACCCCGCTCAATAGATTGTCGAACATAAATTTTATACATCAAATCGTCCCAATTTGCATCATCGGGAAGATCATTTAGCATATTTTCGACTTCTTTTTTTAAAACTGTTTTCTCCATAACTCTGTGGTATCAGGTTAAACTCTGTTTGAAGTATC
>CAZXYQ010000095.1:0-11125 GCA_964644975.1 uncultured Rhodohalobacter sp. | reverse complement strand
GCGTTACTCTTCTCACTTTTCACTTCTGACTTCTCACCCCCCGGTCTTCCGTCTCCGGTCCCCCGACTTTCGTCAGGTTCTCAGCAAAGCCATTAAACTCATTATTGCACAGTTTTACAAGTACGCGTGAAAATCTTCGGTAATGATCTCTACATCATTAATTGACTCGTCCAGCTGCGGGTCGATATCCATGTTGGTTGGGTTTTTGCTAGCCCGCACGGCATAAAAGCAGGGATCGCATCATCCCCCTGTTCGCTCCGCTCACTTTCCCCTTCCCTTTCTATTGTGCCATATGGCGTGATGTGAGTAGCCCTGCACATGCGCTGTGGTTTTTTCGGCGCGCACTGCGGTGTGAGGAATTACCGACTTTAGATCTATACTAGTGTTTGCACAGCAACTGTTTACTCTCGTATTCCATGTCACTCTGTGTGCGTGCTCCGGCAGCTCATATGTAAAGCGGTAAGCAGTAAGCAATAATGCATCCTTAGCGTCTTATAACCATGCCTCAGTGACATAGATATAAGAGGTTGCGACATACGTATAAAGATTAATAGTTCAAAAAGTGCAAATTAGGACAATGAGTATCGCTACATAAAACATCATGCTATTTGTAGTTCTACGAGCTTTAACGGAAGTGACATCGACAAAGATAATTCGCTGCTTTAATGAAAAGTAAAAGAAGGTTCGATCGCCGAGTAGATGAACTTGAAAGCATATTTAATTTCCTGAAAATATATTGGCAAGAATTTCAGATAGGGGACAGAGATCAGCATGATATGGAGCTGTCTGTAGAAGAAATTTTTATGAATATGATAAAACACAACACGTCAAAATCCTCCGGAGATATTGAAGTATCCATTGAAAAAACCGGCCGTAAAGTTGTCCTGAGCCTTACTGACTCTGAAGAGGTGCCGTTTGATATAACCAAGGCCAGTAGAGTTGATTTTGAGGATTACATCAAAAATATACGTTCTGGGGGGTTAGGTATTCATCTCGTGAGAAAACTAATGGATGATGTGAAATTTGAGCACAACGATGGACTTTCAATCATTACGATTACAAAACTTATTTAGAGGAAACAAATGCTGACGATTGTACAGGTAAGTGAAAACGAATTAAAATTTATCGGGCGGTTTGATGCCAGCCAACAACAAAAAGCTACAGAAGAGCTCTCAACGCAAAAGGAGACGATCATGATTGATATGGCCGGTCTCGATTACATTTCAAGTATGGGCTTAAGTGTTCTTGTAAATACATATAAAAGGCTGAACGCGACGGGCCATACACTGAAGCTGAAAAATTTAAATAGTCACGTGCGTGACGTTTTCAAATACACAAGGCTTGACCAGATTTTTGAAATGGATGATGCAGGCTGATTTTTTAAATGTAGTAGTACGCATTTGAAATTAGCAGCTTTAAATAAATACAATACGATGGCAGAAAGAAGTGATCTTGACTTGGTGGAACAGTGTCTGCAGGGGGATAATAGGGCATTTGATCTGTTGGTTAAACGCTACGAATTAATAATGTACAGAACCGTTTCAGGCATTGTGCAGGATTCGGAACTTGCAAAAGATGTAACTCAAGCCGGTTTCTTAAAATCCTGGGAAAATCTGCCCACTTTTAATCCGAATTATAAATTCTACAGCTGGCTCTACCGAATAATGATTAATGAAGCCCTGAATATGAAGCGCGGGCAAAAAAATCACGCTGTTCTCTCAATTTATGAATCTGAAGAGAATACACCATACGAAGAGCTTGAAAAAAAAGAGGAGAATGGCACATTGCTAAAAGCCATCGAGTCGCTTCCCCTTAACAGTACAGTCGTATTGTATCTTCGGCATTTTGAAGAGTTGAGCTACGATGAGATTGCTGATATACTTGAAATTGATTCCAAAACAGTAAAATCAAGGCTTTATTCAGCCCGCATTTTGTTGCGTAAAAAACTTTTCGACAGGTAATAATTACAGACATTTATAAATATCGGGTTGCCTGAACCATGCATATTGGAGGCTTAAATAATACCATAAAAAAATATTACCAACTTTTTGCATGTGGCTGTGTAATTATAGCAGAACACCGCTAGGACGGTGACACTTATGCAACTTTAAAGCAAATACTGATGATCCAACGAATCGCAAATCTAGTACAGGCAGAAATAGACGGTGAAAATTCACCGGAACAGAGCCGGGAGTTAAAGAAGATTTTGAAAACCGATTCTGAAGCCAGGTCGCTTTATGATGATCTGCTACAGATAAAGGATCAAATCGGTGATTTAAAATCGGAAATAGAGCTTCCCAGCCAGCTTTCAGGGCAGATCTCAGAAGAGATTTCTATCAAATCACAATCCAACAATTACACAGCAAATAATCTCAACAGCAAAAATAATGAGGATGTTATGACAGATTCTAAACAATTCTTTACCGGTAAAAAAATTGGCTACTTTGCAGCATTGGCTGCGGCGATACTTCTTGTAGTTATTGTAACTACTGACCTTACACAACCGAATGAAAGTGCCGTGTCTGGCACAATAGGCTCCGATGTGGAGAGGGCAGAAAGACACAGAGGAAATCAGATGTCTCAGGAAGATATTTCTCTGGACGATGAGCAGTTTCAGCAGGTATTGCAAAGCGATGTTTTTATTCGCCTTGTTGAATCAGGCGAATTGCAGGCGCTTGCTGAAAATGAAACATTCGTTAATCTGATGGCCAGCCCGGATTTCAACCAGTTCTTTGCCAGTCCGCAATTCAATTTGTTAATCTCGAGCCCGTCATTTAGTGAGCTTATGGCAAGTCCTGAGTTTAGTTCGATGATGGCAAATCCTGAGTTCAATCTTCTTTTAGCCAGCCCCGAATTCAATCAGTTAACTGCCGATGTGAGTTTTAGAAATCTGGCTGCATCACCCGCTTTTAACGAATTGATGGCAAACCCGGCTTTCAGCAATTTAACGGCCAGCCCCGAATTCAACCAGCTTTCGGCGAATCCTGATTTTCATCGAATGATGTCCAGCCCCGATTTCAGCGAATTACTGGCTTCACCAGCGTTTAATGAATTATTAGCGAATCCGGGGTTCAACAACCTGATGGAAAATCCTGAATTTAGCCGCTTGTCTGCAAGCCCTGAATTTAGTGAGCTCTCGGCAAGTCCGGAGTTCAATGAACTGATGTCGAGCCCCGCCTTCAGTGAACTTATGGCAAATCCTGCATTTAACAGCCTGATTTCAAGCCCTGAATTTAACTTGCTGATTTCATCACCAGACTTCCAGCGATTGATGACAAGTCCGATGTTAGCCCAGATGGTTTCGAGTCCGGAATTCAACCAGTTAATCGCAAATCCTGAATTCAATAGATTGATGTCAGATCCTGGTTTCAATCATCTTGTCGCAAGTCCGGGCTTCAGTTTTTTGATGGCAAATCCGACGTTCAGCCAAATGATGGCAAGCCCGCAATTTAGCAATCTGATGGCGAATCCCAGCTTCAACGAGTTGATGGCAAATCCCGTCTACAGCCAGATGATGGCAAGCCCGGAATTTAGCAATCTGTTAGCCAGCCCGGCCTTCAGTGAATTGATGGCCAACCCTGGATTCAACCACTTATTGGCAAATCCTCAGTTTAATTTGCTGCTTGCAAGCCCGGATTTTAATCAGCTCATGACGAGTCCAAACTTTAGTCAGCTAATGTCTAATCCCAACTTTCACAATATGGTTGCAAGCCCTGATTTCAGATTCTGAAATGAAGTGACAGATTAATTATGATATCCTAAGGATGCCCGATTAAACATCAGGGCATCCTTATTCTTTTTAGGTAATGTTGATAAATACAATGCTGTAAACCACTACAACTAACAGGATATAACCAGTGAGGGTACATTGAGTATTCGGGGTAAATTATTTAAAAAATGTATAATATTTGTAATGGCAGGCGCCCTCTCTGTTTGTTTAATGACAAGTTTGACGCAGGCACAATTTAAATCCGTAAAAACGGACGACCTAAACCTGATTTACTACAACTTCGGCCATGAATATCTCATCAATCACACCATCCGAAGCTACACCAATGCGCTGCAATTTCATCAGGAAAAGTTTCAGTATCAGCTAACTGAACCTGTTACACTGATTATGTCTGACTTTGGGGATTTTGCCCAGGGAGGGGCGTCTGCGGTCCCCAAAAATGTGATATTGATGGGTATCGCACCTTTTCATTACGCATATGAAACAAATCCGGCAAATGAGCGGATCAATGTGTTGATGAATCATGAACTGGTTCATATCATTGCGCAGGATAAATCATCGGGCTCCGACCGTTTTTTCCGAACGGTATTTGCCGGAAAAGTTTTTCCGGATCAGCAAGACCCCGTTTCGATGTTTTACAGCTATTTAACTACACCCAGAATTTTCTCCCCGCGGTGGTATCACGAAGGCATTGCAGAATATATGACCACGTGGATGTCAGGCGGTATTGGTCGTGCAATGGGAGCGTATGACGAGATGATGTTCCGGACAATGGTTAGAGACTCCGCTTATATTTATGATGCCATTGGACTTGAATCGGAGGGGACGACCGTAGATTTTCAGGTTGGTGCAAATTCGTACATGTATGGCACACGTTTTATGACTTATTTGTCGTACAGATATGGCCCTCAAACTCTGTTGGACTGGACATCACGCACAGATGGAAGCAAGCGTTTTTATGCCAACCAGTTCAGTCATGTGTATGGCAAAACCCTTAACGATGTTTGGTCGGATTGGGTGGCATGGGAGCAAGAATGGCAAATGGAGAATCTCAGGCGTATTCAATCTAACCCGGTAACCCAGCGTATGTTATTATCGGAAAGACCTCTGGGGGGAGTTTCAACTGGTATTTATGATGAAGAGAGAGACCAGATTTTTATTGCTGTGGACTATCCCGGAACCATTGCACACATCGCCGCTCTTGATCCATCAACCGGCAGAATGAGTCGTATTGTTGATATAAAAGGTTCCGCTCTCTATTTCGTAAGCTCACTTGCCTACGATTCAGAAACCGGAACGATTTTCTACACGAATGACAACAACGGCTGGCGTGATCTCTATTCTGTGAATGTTGATACAGGGAAATCGCACCGGTTAATCAAGGATATCCGGGCCGGAGATCTTGTCTTCAATCCCCACGACCGTTCACTATGGGGAATTCGTCACTTAAATGGAATTGTATCGATTATCAGAATGCCTTATCCCTATAACGAGTGGAATCGAATACACTCCATGCCTTATGGTGAGGTGATTTTCGATATTGATCTTTCACCCGATGGTAAATCTATGAGCGCTGCTGTAGGAGATATCCATGGTTATCAGCGCCTCTTAATGCTGGATATGGAATCATTGATGGATCAAAAGTTTGAACCGGATGAAGTGTATGACTTTGAAGTGAGTTCACCGGCAGGATTCACATTCTCATCTGATGGTAAATTTCTCTACGGATCAACCTACTATAGTGGGGTATCCAATGTGGTTCGTTATGATATTGATAACAAAGAGATGCGCTGGCTCACCAATGCCGAAACTGGATATTTTAATCCTGTTCCCGTCAGCGACACCTCTCTGGTTGCGTTTGAATACACGGGGACCGGGTTTTTGCCGGTTGTTTTGAAAAATGAACCCGCCGAACGCGTAAGTGCTATCCAATTTCTGGGGCAGCAGGTTGTTGAAAATCATCCCGAAGTCATCGACTGGATGCTTCCGGCACCCAATCCGCAGCGGTTTAACGTCGATGAACTCATCACACAAAATGAAACCGATTATTCGCCGATGCGTAATATGTCTCTGACATCCGTTTACCCGATTGTCCAGGGGTATAAGGATTATGTTGCGGGCGGATTGCGATTTAACATAAGCGATCCGCTTCGTTTTAATAATCTGGGAATCGCATTGTCATTTTCACCTCACAGAAGCCTTCCGGGTGATGAAGAATTTCATGCCTCTTTTCTTTTTGAAACACAAAAATGGAGCTTCTACGGAAATTACAACGGGGCCGATTTTTATGACTTATTTGGTCCAACCAAGCGTTCCAGAAAAGGACACTCACTGGGTTTAGGGCGAAGTACACAGATCATTAATGATGTAAATCGGACCCTGAGTGCCAATGCATCGGCAACCTATTATGGCGGTATGGAACGACTTCCTGAATTTCAGAATGTTCTCACGTCGTTTGACCAGTTTTTTTCTGTAACGGGTAGAATAACCTATCAGGCGCTTCTCAATTCTCTGGGCGCGGTGGACCACGAGAAAGGATTGAGGTGGGAGCTACTGAGTAGCAATAACTATGTTGAAAGAACGATTTTTCCCAGGATAAGCCAAAATCTGGATTACGGTTTTGCACTGCCGATACGGCATTCATCTCTTTGGTTGAGATCATCGGCCGGAGTCTCTTTTTCTCCAAGGCGTGAACCGCTGGGTAACTTCTATTTTGGTGGGTTTGGCAATAACAGGATAGACTACCAGCCAAGCCGGCGATACCGCAGGTACTATGCGTTTCCGGGCCTGGATTTGAACGATGCAAGCGGAACCAACTATGGTAAACTGATGGTAGAATGGGCGTTGCCTCCCGTACGGTTCAGAAGAGCCGGTTTTATGAATCTTTACGCCAGCTGGATGCAACTGAACGTGTTTGCCTCGGGCCTTGCCACGAATATTGACAGCGGCCAGCATGTGGAAAGATACTATAATGCAGGGGCTCAGCTCGATGTTCGGCTGGCTGTATTTTCGATATTGGAATCAACGCTTTCATTTGGATACGCCACCGCATGGAACGACTTAACCGGCCACAGGGGTGATGAGCTTATGGTCTCTCTGCGGCTGATGAGATAACCGGTTTAAAAATCCCATAAGTCCCTTTTTTTTGGAGGACTATTATGTTCTTAATTAAATGAGCTCAATTGAAAAGTTTTATCAACTCCGGTAACAATCAATTCGTAATAAAAAATGCTAACCGCTGCTGAAATCACAATTGCGTTCGTTCCGATTATCCTGTTTCTGATTTTTCTTTGGATGATGGATAGTTTTCAGCTGGTGAGAAAATGGCTTATTATAACTGCGATAGGCACCGGATTTACAGTGGCAATTCTTGCAATTTTTGTCAATATGTCTTTGCTCAGCTGGCTGGATATCAGCCCGGCTTTTTTTTCTAGATTGGTGGCTCCGGTAAGCGAGGAGATACTGAAAATCCTGCTCATCGTATATCTGATTGGTGCCCGGAAAATAGGATTCATGGTAGATGCCGCAATTTTAGGGTTTGCGGTTGGAGCAGGTTTTGCCATTATGGAAAATCTCTATTACATGAATGCACTTACGGAAGCCGGCCTTTTAACCTGGTTTGTGCGAGGCTTCGGAACAGCAATTATGCATGGAGGCACTACTGCAATTGCAGCTGTCATCAGCAAAGGAATATTTGACCAGAAAAAGTGGCCGGTTATTTTTGCGATTCTACCCGGACTGTTGGCGGCCATTCTGCTTCACGCCCTGTTTAATTTGTTCATACTTCCACCTATTACATCGGCATTAATTATCCTTCTGGTTCTACCGCCTTTGTTTATCATGATTTTTAAACATAGTGAACAGAGTATGCAGAAGTGGCTTGGAACGGGATTGGATTCAGATATGGAAATTCTCCAAATTTTGATGACAGGGGATCTATCTCAATCGAAACTGGGTAACTATCTGAATAAAATTCAGGAAAAATTTTCACCGGCAGTCACGGGAGATATCATCTGTTACCTGAGAATTTACCTTGAGTTGTCAATTAAGGCCAAAGGCATATTAATCTTGAAAGAAAATGGGTTTTCTCCAAAACCAGATCCGGAAATTGATGCACAACTTACTGAGCTGCATTATCTCGATAAACAGATCGGCAAAACGGGGAAACTTGCTATTCAGCCATTACTAAAGCTGAATAATTCTGATTTATGGCAGTTAAAAATGATGCGGGATATGTAGCCGGCAAGGAGAGGGAATATTTATACGCTGTTTTGAAGCAGGCGAATGGCCACATTGTTATCAAATGTGCTTAAAACCTCAACTTCAGGACCAAGGGCAGATTTTAAAGTATTCGAAACCTCTTGCAATAAGGAGTGAGATTGGCTGTAAATCAGGATTGTTTTTTTAAATTCTTTTGATTCCTTCAGTGATGTATCTGATAACAGATCTGCTTCAAGCATCACATACTCTGAAGGAATGCCTTTCTCTTTTTGGTTTTCTTCATACTGGTATTTATTGATATCTACTGTCATAGATGTTCAGTATATGATTGAAGATTTAAATAAATAGTAAATGTACTTCTACCGGCCATTAGATATGTTATATCAGTGTCGCAAAGTGTTTACTGAGAGTCCAACATCTGTGGTACCTGTTTAAATACTGATTTTTAGAGCTTTAATTATACCAATATTCACAAATCAGATGAATGAAACTCATACAAAATTATTCATAATGGAATTAGAATACTCACTGGGCGACTGTCCAAAATGCTCCCGGAATGCCCGCGAAAAGTGAGACACATTCTTAAAACCAATGGAGTAAGCAGTTTCGCTCACGTTTCCTGCATTTTGCGAAAGCAGTTGTGCGCCACGCTCGAGCCGGATTCGGCGAATCATGGCACTTGGTGTTTCCCCATTCAGTTTAGTCAGTCTCCTGTGCAGATTTGAACGGCTTTGGTTTACTCTTTCGGCAAGTTTTTCCACAGAGAAATTTTCATCCGAAAGGCTACACTGAATGGCGTTATTTACCGCATTCAGAAAAATATGGTCAGCTGAATGAGATTTAACAGAATCATGATGAATCTGAGGCCCAATCGCGGTTTTATCGTTTGTAAAGTAATGCTTGAGACGCTTTTGCCGGTCAAATAAATTTTCCATGCGGGTATTGATTTCCCTTATATTGAAAGGCTTGGTGATATAATCATCTGCGCCTATTCCCAGACCAGTTAGCCTGTCTTCAGCCTCTGCCCGTGCAGTTAAAAGTATTACGGGAAGAAAATTTGTCTCCGGATTTTCCCGGATCTCTTTCAATAAAGATAAACCGTCACCATCAGGCATCATAATATCAGAAATAACAAGATCGGGAAGTCGATTACTTATGATAGATGCGGCTTCATTGCCTGATGCAGCCTCAATAATAGTATACCTTTCAGTGAGATGCTGGCGCAGGTAATTTCGAATTTCCGCATGATCATCTACAATCAGAATGGACTTAAAATTGTCGCACGGTTCTTCGGATTTGTCTTCAAGACCGATCCCGTCCGGAAAGGTAAGGTCAACTGCATGCGTATTATGCTTGTATTCTGCATGCTGGTTACCATTCCGGAAAGGCGTCCGCTTTTCACCTGATAAATCAGCCTTTAGTGGAATTCGGATTGTGAAGATACTTCCTTTATTTATCTTGCTATCCACATCAATGGTGCTTCCATGCTGCTCAGTCAGCTCCTTTGCCAGTGATAATCCAATCCCGCTGCCAGGCTGCTTTTCAGATTTTTCAATCTGGTAGAACCGATCAAAAAGGTATGGTAGATATTTAGGTTCGATACCCGGGCCCGTATCAATGACTGAAATAATCGCTTCATTTTTTCCTGCTCTGAGCTTCAGCGTTACGGTGCCATTTTCCGGGGTAAATTTGAACGCGTTGGAGAGTAAATTCGCGATAATTTTATCGAAATGATCCGGATCAAGCTGGATCATTAACGGATTTGGAGGCATCAGTACGATAAAATTAATATTCTTGTGTGTTGCAGCAGATTTAAATGGTTCAGCGACCGTGAGTAAGTATCTGCAGAGATCTCTGGATTTAAGATGCAATTTGAATTTTCCGCCTTCAAGGCGGGCAAGATCCATAAGCTGGCCAACAAGGCGCAATATCCGCCGGGCGTTACGGAGGCTTAGATCTGCCTGCTGGCGGGCCATTGGCGTGAGTGTTCCGTATTTGCCATCTATGAGTTCTGTGAGTGGAGCAATCGTAAGTGTGAGTGGTGTCCTGAATTCATGACTGATATTCGCAATAAGCCTGTTTTTTTCCTGCGATAGATTTTTCAACTGCGCAGCCTGCTCTTCGGTTTTTCTCTTTTCCTCCCGCAGGTCTTCCATTTGTTTTAATACAAGTTTCTCCAGGTTTTTCTCTTCCCTTCTATGGTGCCGTAAGCGTAACTGATATCCACCCAAAACCACTAAACAAAGGAAAAATAAGAGGCTTATCGTTAGCCAAACAGATTCATAAAAAAAAGATAAAGTATCCGGGATATAGAAGGAGAGTGCGGACTCCTGATCCTTTTTGTTGAGATCAGCAGTAACTATAAAGGTGTATTTGCCGACCGAATCCTGACGAATATTCTCAATTTCTACCGAATCTATTTTGATTTGGCTATCCGGCCCGGGTAGATCTTTATTGTCTGCAGAGCTCTTCTCAAAAGTTTCTATGCCACCTGTAATCAGATAAAAACCGGGAGAAATGAAAGGCGTGTTACTTAGTGGCAACTCCGGGCAGCGGACGTGCCCCATCCCCAACATAAATAGTAATGTAAAGCACAGAGTTTGTATAGGGAGTAAACGTCTGTTCATCATGAATATATAGCTTTTTTATCGTTATGATGCTATAAAAAACAGGTTAAAATATATTTATAAATAAATGCTTCTATTCAATACTAACGGAGTGTGATTGAAAGTAAAGGAGTCCTCATTGGTTACAAAACTATCAGAATATATCACCGGTTGCTCACAGGAAAGTACCTCTAAAGGATGTATTACACCTGTTATGTATTCAATTCGATCTTTTGCTACTGTGCAAAAATCACCGTTTTAAATGATGATGAAAATATAAATTTTGTGGTACGGTTTGACGATTATTGTTCCACCGATAAATGTGAAGGCATTTGGTGTCTTATAAAAAAAAATGCATCAGTGGACTATATGTTCAATCAATAAAAATTTAGATGGACTTATTCCGTAGCGTCTCAGGAATTAAAAGACTGTTAAAGCAAACATATTGTAGGGTGGTTTTTAGTTTAATGGGCAGGTATCAGTCTGTTGATTAAGCAGGCAATGAAATTCTAAAAATAGAGAATTCATCCTTTTCTGATTCAATGGTTAGTTCACCCCCGTGAGCTTT
>CAZXYQ010000094.1:0-11390 GCA_964644975.1 uncultured Rhodohalobacter sp. | reverse complement strand
AAAAAACATTAAGCACAAATAAGTAATTATGAAAAACAATTGTAACAAATTTTATGGTTTGATTTTAGTACTGCCAATAATGTTATTTTCAAATTCTTGTACTTCAACGAAAGGATTTAATGAAGACGTGAAATCAGCCGAGAAACAATTGCGGTTGTTGGAAGAAAATGCGAATCAGCAATTGAATGCTGTTTCTGAAAGCAATGAATATCCTTTAGTTTTCCCCCGTAGTGTTAATGATGGAGAGATAAGATTTGTTAACTCGCCTGACTGGACCAGTGGATTTTACCCCGGTATTCTATGGTATATGTACGACCTTACAGAGGATGCCTATTGGAAAGAAGCGGCTGAAAGACACACCTATTTTGTAGAGCAGGAAATGCAAAATAATTCTGATCATGATATAGGGTTCAAAATTTATTCCAGCTTCGGACAGGGTTACAGGCTAACCGGTAATCCTCATTATCGTGATGTAATTATAAAATCTGCAGAAACTTTAATTACCCGATTCAACGATAAGGTTGGAGCTATACGTTCCTGGGACTTTAATGCCGAAAATTGGGATTTTCCTGTTATAATTGACAATATGATGAATCTTGAACTGCTTTTCAGAGCCACAGAAGAAACAGGGGATTCTACATATTATGATATTGCAGTTGCCCATGCGAATACAACATTAGAAGAACATTTTAGAGAAGATAATAGCTCTTATCATGTGATAGATTTTAATCCCGAAACCGGGGATGTCAGGAAAAGAAATACACACCAAGGTTATTCACATGACTCCTCATGGGCCCGTGGTCAAGCATGGGGGTTATATGGATTTACAATGGCCTACAGGTTTACAAAAGATCTCGCCTACCTGGAACAAGCTGAAAAAATTGCAGAGTATATTCTAAGTCATCCTAGTGTTCCGGATGATATGGTTCCGTATTGGGATTACAATGCTTCAAACCTTTCAAATGAACCGAGAGATGTTTCAGCAGCTGTTATTACTGTGAGTGCATTGTTTGAGTTGAGCACTTTTCATAGAAGTAAAAGCGTGTTTTACGTAGAAAAAGCCAGTAATATTTTGAATAATGTCCAAGAAGGATTTATGTCTGAACCCGGAGAAAACTTCGGGTTTTTATTAGAGCAATCTACAGGCAATTATAACAGAAGTGATGAAGTGAGTGTCCCTATCATATACGCCGAGTATTACTACCTTGAGGCTATTAAAAGGGGGGGGAGTTTGAGTAACGACGGGGAATCAAACTAAATAAAAATCTGAATTCTAATCATAAATTTAACATGTGTGTGAACCCTTGGGGGCGAGCTCCCAAGGGTCCACTAATGTGGATACCAGTAAGTTAGTTTAGTTATTCTTTAAACTGTATAATCAATTAAATCAGAAGTTTAGACACTTGTTTAATTATCAGTTTGTGATAACTCAAATTTGGGCTACTATTTATTTTAATTATGTACAATATTTTCAGTTACTTGAACTCAGGAAGTAATAAAACATTCTATTTATGAATAATCCGGGATAGTATTCTATTGTAACAAAAACTGTTTTAATGTTATCAGAAGCAGCAGCCACATCTGTTGCTTTTCCGCCTTTCATTTTTAAACTGATCAGTGCTCATTCGGTGCATAATAGAATAGCGAGCAGATGAAAAACACTACATTTAAACTTGATTTACAAGAAGGTTTGAATTATTATGATTTTAGACCTTAACCGGTAAATCCACATAGCAGACTTTGAATATGGACAAAAAATCTATTCACTTTTTCCTGTGTAGCAGCTTGTTGTTTTTAGTATTGTCTTGCAGCACATACACTGAGGAGTCACAAAGATCATCTGATACTATTGAAGAGTTTAATCCAGGAAGTCTTGATATATATTTGCTCATAGGACAGTCTAATATGGCAGGGCGAGCGGATATATCTACTGATGTCAGAGATACTCTGGAAAACGTATATCTCTTTACCGACTCAACTTGGCAGAAGGCAGCCAACCCCCTCAATAAAAATTCAAATATCCGAAAGAGCATTGATATGCAGAAACTTGGGCCAGGCTACTCTTTTGCCGAAATGCTTGCTCAAAATATAGATAATGAAATAGGATTGGTGGTTAATGCACGTGGAGGAACAAGTATAGAAGAATGGCAAAAAGGATACGCTGGCGACAATGATTATGATCTTTATGAAAATACTTTGGAAAGAATTAAAAGTGCGGCCAATGATGGAGTCATTAAAGGGATAATATGGCACCAGGGAGAGTCTGATCAAAGCAGATCCTATAGCTATATGGATAGCTTGATAAAACTTGTTCAAGATTATCGAAATGATCTCGGGATGCCCGAACTATATTTTGTGGCCGGACAAATAGGTGATTGGCGTAGCAGTTCAGAATTAATTAATAAAGTAATGGAACAAATACCTGATCGGATCAGCAATGCCAGTTATGTGGTTTCTGACGGATTAACTCCATTATTCGGAGATAATTCAGACCCCCACTTCGATAGCAGAAGTCAGCAGGTTTTGGGAAAACGTTATGCTCAAGAGGTGCTGAGAAAAGTGTATGACTAAGATTCTATTAGATTAACTTATTTATATAAATGTGTATTCATAACATTTTTCATATCAAGATCTTTTCGGATTACTTACTCTATTTATTGTGCCCGTAATGGCCAACAATGTTATAGTGGTTGAATAGGACCGGTATTCCCAAATGTTTACCGCCATTGTGGCCTGCAGTAGGTACAATGAGTGGTAAGGTTTTGGTTAGTGCAAAAGAGATATCTCCTACTGTAGGGGCGAAGTCTGCTACTGCTGTATTAAAGCGAGAAGATTATAAACCAAAGGGTTCTAATTTTTAATTTTTAAATAAATATTTTATGGGATCACGAAGAGATTTTATCAAAAAAGCAACGTTTGGAGCCGGTGGTCTGGCTTTGGGAATGTCGGCTAAAAGCTATAAAAGAATAATTGGAGCTAACGAGCGAATTAATGTGGCTTTTATAGGATGCGGACGCCGCGTTGGCGCTTTTTACGAAAGTCTCTCGGAGCCTTTTAATACCCATCTGACTCACATATGTGACGTAAAGAAAAGTCAGCGTGATAAAGTGGCAGAGGCATTGAAGGATGAACTTTCTTATACGCCCAAACAAACGGACGACATTCGGGAGGTGCTGGAAGACCCGGATGTAGATGCCATTTTTAATGCAACCCCCGACCACTGGCACGTACCGGGATCCATAATGGCTTTGGAAGCTGGTAAACATGTATATGTTGAAAAACCGGGCAGCCACAACCCAAGAGAGGGTGCGCTTTTGATTTCGGCACAAAAGAAGTATGACAAAGTTGTTCAGTTGGGAAATCAACAACGTTCAGCTCCCCATACTATCGAAATTATTAATGAGATACACAACGGGGTAATCGGCAGGCCCTATAAAGCAGTTGCTTTTTACAGCAATGCTCGCGGTAGGGTTGTTAACCCGACACCTCAGAGTCCACCCTCTGATCTGAACTGGGAGCTGTTCCAGGGACCGGCTCCCCGTGAAGAGTATCATCATAATACGTGGGACTATAACTGGCACTGGTACGGATGGAAGTGGGGAACAGGTGAGACTGGAAATAATGCGCTGCACGAATTAGATATAGCCCGCTGGGCATTAAATGTAGGATATCCAATTCGGGTGGATGTGGATGCAGCCAAACAACATTTTCTCGATGATGGCTGGACGATGTATGATACAATGTATGCTACATTTAAGTATGACGATAACAAAGTGATTAACTGGGACGGCAAAAGCAGGAATAGTTTACAAACATATGGTGCAGGCCGTGGAACTATAATTTATGGTACAGAAGGTTCTGTATTTGTTGACAGAGGTGAATATAAACTGTATGATCGTGAAGGAGAATTGATTCGTGAGAAAGATACCGGCGGAGACGAGCAGGGAACAGCTTTGGGTGGCGGAGGAAATATGTCAACACTTCATGTTACCAATTTTTATGATTCTATTCGTGGCACGGCAGAAAAACAAAACTCTCCGATCCATGAAGGAGCTTTGAGTACCGACTTATGTCACCTTGCGAATATTGCTTACCGGACCGGTAGATCACTGGAGGTGGATTCTGCGAATGGCCACATTTATGACCGGGAAGCCATGAAGCTTTGGGGCCGTGATTATGAGCCTGGTTGGGAGCCAAAAATTTAGATACATAGCCCGTGAGTATTATTCTTAGGTATCACCCTTGATTGTGGATGTTAATAGTAAATTCTAAGACAGTTATTCTGTTGAACTCTGAGAACGTATAAACTGAATCGCCGAGGTATAGTTTATTAATAAAAATTCTTATTAGAGATTTAAATTATCAGAAGCACGTTGAATTTGCTGTTGTTCATCCACAGTCCGGTATATCATTTACGGCGTTTTATGGCCAGCGATAGGTCTAATATCCTCTGGTTTTTGTTTTTAGACAGATAATCTCCAATATTGAAGATCTGATAGTACAGGATTTCTATTTTATGGTTTATTTTTGACTGAGGAGTTCTACTTGCCGGAACAGGTCAATGAAGCTGCTCACCATCATCACAACGTTTAAGGCTGCTTCGGCAGGAAAAAACCCCTGCAAATGAAAGATGCCGGACCAAAAGTTGTCTTTAAGCTACCTGATGCAGTTTTCGGCATTGCCGCGTTTTTTTTCACAGCTCCCAGACCAACTCCGGCGACATATCCATGCTATTGACATAGCAGTGTAGCGACAGTTCTCGTAGATTCCCTGATCGGCAAACAGCCGCAGTTTATGCCCGGTAGCCTAAAGGCGTGTGAGCACATGCTTGCGAACCATCACCACCCGGCGAGGCGTCTGTCACAGCGGGCTCTGGTAGACCGAATGGCCAACCTTAAACCCATCGGCCAGGCGCCAACACGTCTTGTGGCCGGCCAACAGTTGTTGCAGTGGGGCGTTTATCGGTGGGGCAACAATATAGTCAATGGCTCCGCCCTTTAGGTAGTCAAAGGCTGATTTGCTGTAAAAGTCGCTGTTAATACTGTTGGCGAAACGCTAATGCGCATCATATGTTCCCCCGCTGCTACTCGTACTGCGTGTAGACAATCCTCAGACGGTGCGGATAGTTGTAGGGCTGCGGGAATGCTCTCCCATTTAACACGTACTGAATTCTGTAGATTTGTCCCAAATTGCTCTCAGCAGAGTTCAACAGGTACAGCAGGCTTTAATAAAGCTGGCCGTGGGGTCTTTTTTTCGGCTTGTTCAGGCACCACTCATGTATAAATAAATTTAAAACCTGAGTTCGATTAATAAGCCAATTTTATTTATTTGGTTTCAAGTCTCCCCTAAAAAGTGGGCGATCCCGAACGCCTTCGGGACGGGGAGTTTTAAAATCATGATTTAACAATCGAACTGAGGTTTAAAATACTGTAAACCTGTAATTACGTCAGATTTCAGGAAGCCTATATAATTCTTCAGTTATTGCTTATTTCTGGTAATTCAGCATATGGCATATACATACGATTAATTTTATCCCGTGAAGGTGTGCTTTCTTGAGTAATCCAATATCGGTAACGCACTATTAAAGGGTTGTTTGGTGAAATCTCATAAGGAAAAAACTCTCCGAATCTTCCATATTTCCTCTCCGACATTTCAGCTCCATCAGGGTTAGAAGGATAACTCATATACGCTACTGTATAAGTTTGTCCATCAATTTTAAAATTCATTGCATTCCATGGCAGGTCAATCCGTTCTTCTTCCCCTATTTCATCATCAGGCGAGACATGGTCCCATTTATCAGGGCGTATAAATTGGGTTTGTTCTGCATTTTCAGCCACATATTGTGCCGCACGGAACTGTACACCCGCATGCTGTAAATCACCTTCAAGCCTCACAGATTGATCCAATGCAGAGAGAGTGGATTGAAAATCGATTATAGTTTCACTTTCAGAAACCTTAAACGCTTTGATGTGCCGAATCTCTTCGATAAACGGATTTCCACTAAGATCTTTCCATAAGATTTTGACTGAATGTCCCCCCATTACAGGCCCATCAAACTCACTTACAATCTCTTCATGTTCGCTTCGCTCGCCATATCTCGCGTGCCAGATATCTATTCTTGTGTCTGGCTGGTTTTCTAAATATACATGGTTATAACCGAAAAATATTCCTCTGTGATGAGTGTAAAGACCACCCGGGCCTTTTGTGATAAGCTGTTCGCCCGCAGGGCCATACACATGATGAAATGGCTTCTTTGTAGCTTCTATATTATTTGGATCATATACCGGATACTCATATTGAAGAACCGGCTGTCCGTTAGAGTTTAATCTTTTCGAGTTGTTATTAACATCTTCCCAAGAAAACTGTGTCGTCTGTGATGTACAATTACCATCAGTAAGAAGTGTGTAACTGGCAGTTTCACCCGCTCTTAAGTTTGCTATCCACCAAATTTGATCGTTACCGTCATATTGTTTTTCCAATTGAGCGGGAATTATCTGCCCATTAATTTCAAGACATACATCAGAATTTGCCTGAATAGCAGAAGCATCTATATCAGTATAAACAGGTACATTGTCTAAATCATAATCACTTGCAGAGATTGATAATGTTATTGTATCATTATTACATGCAGTTAATAAGAATATGAAGATAATTGGTAGTGTGTATTTTTTCATGATTTTAGATTTTATTATTTCATAGTTATTTTTCTGCCAAAAGCAGGAGACTAAGTTCTTCAGGTTTATTCATTTGAACTTTTAGCCAATTCTTTGGCTTGAGTTGTTATATAATATTTTGTCAGCATGTTGGGAACCTCCCAGAGTGGAAGTTCTCCACCGACTAAATAATTGAAATAGGCTTCTGCTACTTTACTGAAATGTGCTTCGTGCCCAAGATGGTATTCATCTGGAATTAGAAGCTTCCATCCCTGTTCAGTTGTTTCATAACTTATACCGGAAAAATCTTCTTGCAAGTCATTGATTGCTGTATCTAAAGCAGATTCTAAAGTAGATTTATCAATTTCATCATTGGGCTCAATATATAGTGTGCTTATAAAGTCTTGTTCAGGTCCCTGTCGTATAAATAAGTTTGCATATGTTCCACGTTGAACAGAAAAATGAGTGTCTCCACCGCCTTCAGGGGCCTCAAAATCCCATCGTACAGATACTTTCACATGATGATTTTTTATCGTAAATAACATTTCACCATTTGCGTAATAGGGTAGGGTATCTCCATTTAGCTGATTTTGTAGATACCCCGGGAATTCTGGCAAACCGGTTATCGATTCAAATTCTTCCTTTGTAATCATTACCGGCCATCGGTTAGCGGCAAGCATTTCGATATCTTCATTATAATCGATTATCTGATCCGGAAATCCTCCCCACATAGAAAGATCTACAAGGTGAGTGGTGACATCAACTATTCCTTCACCCTGCTGTTCAACATCAAAATACCACGGCGGCCTGCGCAGTGTTTGCCCCGCCACTATTTTAAACAGATGATGTACACTTTCTTTTATTATTGCAGGATTATCCGAGGTGCCGATTTCTAATTCACCAAATAACTCTCTATTCTGTGCTAGACGACGCTGTATTTCTGAAGTGACTTCATAGCGTTCGGTCATTATATCGTAGAGCAATACATCATTTTGTTCTGCAGATTTAAATGCTTCTGCAAGAAGCTGCCAGGATTCACTATTAATGGCCATTGGTTTGTCTGACAACACATTTATACCTTCATCAACTGCGCGTTTGATATACATGGTTTTTTTGCTATTGTTTCCAGCGGTAACCATAACGTTTCCAGGTTGTTCGTTAAGCATACGCTCCAGGTAATCTTGACCAGTATTAATATCCGTGTTCCAGTTGGTGGGATTATCGCTGCGAGTATTAAAACTTTGAATACGTTCCAGGTGGAGGTCTAAATCCGGCCCATCGGGGGCAAAAATAAAAACGGTGTCACTTAATTGTTCCATGCTTTGTTTTTGAATCAAAGCGGCATGAAAATGGCCGGGATTTAAAGTCATGATACTGATTTCATCTTTGGCACCGGTAAAATCTTGCTCAGGTTCTGCCATTGTACTACAAGAAGTTATAATAGCGAATATAAATAGTCCCATAAACAAAGAGACAGCTTGGAGTTTTAGTGTTTGTTTGAGCTTAACCATTAGAATCATATTATTAACAAAGATTGAGTATTTACCGGTAAAGTATAACTAATAATATTGAATTTATGAACTCTTTAAATGTTGGGGTTTTTTAAAAAAAAACAGCCTTTGGTCTGTTTGTCCTTTTCTCCTTGCCACAGGCTTATCAATAAAAAGCTACAATAACATAATGGGCAAACGATTGAATTCACGTCGCATTTATGGAATGCGGCTGAAAAGTTGGTGCTTTTTAATTAGATAGTTTTGACGAAGTATAAACAGTGAACTACTATCTAATTGAAATTTTAAGAAAAGTATTAGATATAGAGTTGCTTAAAATCTTGACTTATGATTTGTTTATAGCCTAAAATCCCAATGGATTTAATTTACATAAGATAAACCCTTGCCGCGTCAGTTTTTTGCAGAGCTTGTTCCAAACTCTCGAAAGTTGAGAGCATTTTCCTTTTAGATTTTTCCGAATTTGTGTCCTTAAAAGGTGTGATTAGGTCGAGTTTGATTGATTTTCTCGAGGTTTGAATACACCTTTGCCACTGCTTAAGTTGAAGCGTTAAATGAGTACGTTGGAATCCTCTCTTCGCATTCGCTGTGATCTGGCCCCGATTGGATTACTAAGTGATGGTAATTTAAATAACTCATATCGGGACCAGCTTTCCGCTACCGCTTCAGACTAGCTTCTCGTCCGGCAGGTTAAGATGAAAATAGGAGCCATAATAAAACCCTGACACCATTGCTGATATCAGGGTTGTACCTCGGGCCGGTGCTTCCCGATTCGTCCGGCAAACTGCGCCGGTCTCATTTCCCTTCGGCGGGGCCAGCTCTACGTATCCGCTACGATCTGGCTTCTCGCCCGGCAAGCTGAAAATAAAGTAAGGGCAAAAAAAAGCTCCCACCTGAAAATCAGATGGGAGCTTGTACCTCGGGCCGGGCTCGAACCGGCACTGGCATTTAAATACCAATTGGATTTTAAGTCCAACGCGTCTACCAATTCCGCCACCGAGGCTAAATTCTTAAATCGCTGTTTTTAAAGAGTTTAGAGCATGTTTAGATAGTTGAAAACTCCTCGCATATCGTACTTCTGCTCCCGATTTTCAGACAATTTACTGTCTATTTGGTGTCTAAAAATCGTTGTTTCTTCTATGTGTTCAGTCTTTTAAAGAATCTGTCGTTAAACAGACGTGAAATATAGAGGATTACGAATTACTTTAACAACGTTTTTTTAGTATTTTTGCCGTCATTTTTTTGAATTTAAACCACAATGTAATGTATGATTCATCATGGCTGAAAAGAAAGCTGTAAAGAAGAACGAGCAAAAGAACATCTACCTTGTCCGGCTCAATAATCTCTACCGGTACTTGCAAGAGGGCAATGCGCGCGTTTGCATGAACGATTCAAAGGGGGACTCATCATCTACTGTTACCTACGCCTCAGGTGAGGGGGCCTTTAATTTAAAAGATCTGTTTTATCAGGGGTGCAATCTCGATTCAGAGCGGGCATTGAAAGAGATAACCGGCTATCGATCCTTTACCGAAACAAACGAAATAGGACGATTTGCCAACATCCATCCCAAGCATAAAGATGTCATTAAAAGCATTCAGTTCAGTTTCAAAGATGAGAATGCAGAAGTTGCTCCCTTGCGCGACATCAGTGAAACCAAGAAAGACTTATTCATGATAAAAAATTTCACGAGCTATAATTTTGCAAACATCCGGAATACCTATAAATCTGCTGGCATTGATATTAAGGAAAGGATATTGAACTTGTTAACGGAGGGAGTACAAAAGAATGACAATGAGATAGATCCTTATTTTAGTAGTCCCTATAAAATAGACCGGTTTGTTAATAAGGCTGGAAAGGGCATCTGGCTTTTTAAAGCATTTTTAATGAAACGTGTTGAATATTTTGATCAGGATGTCAGAGATGACTTACATGAAATATTGGAATACTGGGACAGAGATTTTGACACGTCCCATTTTAATCTGTTTGGCTCTCCTAATTACACTATAGTGCCAGGCTTTAACAAATATGACCTGTCCATGTTGAGGAGCAATTGTGATTATAATGACGAAATGGAAAAGGTGGACTTGTCTCCAGACAGTGATTTTTTCGCTGATAAAGATATCTGGGTTTGTAGCAGACGTTATTATTATATGTTTCAATTAGAAGAAAGACTTTTCGGGATCCATATAAAAGAGTGGCCAAAGTATACCCAGGCGCTGGTACTTTTAATGATGGCAGAATATTCGGTAGTACGAAATTGGATTCTCGACACAGCGATTTACGAGACATTACACAATGTGTTGTATTCAGTACGATATTCCTCAGATATTGGTAAGGGTGAATATGTTCTCGAGCGTAATCTTACGGCTGGGGAAGTATCGAAAATCTTAGAGGAGTATAACTTTGAAGTTCAAATGGATAACGCTTTTCAAATTGAAGGCAATACAGTTCTAAATATCCCTGTTGATCGGTATGGTTCCAGCATTGGTACCGACTTTTTATATGATCATACCATAATTCATTATTTCTTAAATAAAACTCTATTTCTATATTTCTACAATGAATTAGCAGAACATTTTGGGTTTATTGGCGACGATGCTATCACTATGGATCTTAATGCTATAAATGCTGATTTTCGCTACCAAATAATTGGTGAAAAGCCCGTCACTGAATTAATTCCAAGCTTAGTGAAGCTGTTAAGGTGATCAAGCCCGACCTTTTAATTGTGAGCCACGTAATTCTTGTGGCGTACGTAAAACCACAATTAAAAAATCAATGCAAATGAACCTTTCATTTTATTTAACCTCTGGTGAGGCTGTTGAGTATCTTTGCCAGCAGCTCAATCAGAAAGTGAGTTACTATGACCTGGACAATCTGATTCGATCGAAAGACATCGAGCCTCCCCAACTGATAGGAGGGCGAAGACTTTGGTCTATTGCCAATCTAAAAGAAACTGAAAAAGCTCTGCGTATCCGTCGAGCAAAAAGGCCCGTACTAACTGGCAAAAGGATCTATTCCAATAAGGGAAAAAAGTCTAAACAACTCTTATGAAATAGAATTTTTTTTCAAATCAAAGAGTGTTTTGGCGACCTCCACGACATCCCGCATTCAGATGCGGGATTTCTTATCTTTTTTCAAGTCATAACGTCTCCTTTCTCTCCCCAAAATGGATTCCCTGGTAAAGGGTGGGGCACATGCACCGATATAGCCAAAGTCATACTCTTCCCCT
>CAZXYQ010000093.1:8148-11404 GCA_964644975.1 uncultured Rhodohalobacter sp. | reverse complement strand
CGTGGTACATCAATATACTGCAGCGACCCGTCCGTAAGCGTAAAGCTCCCTGAAAATGATGCGTCTTCAGGCAGATCTATCCGCCCGTTTGCGTTTAAATTAGCGGCAAGCAATCCTTTCAGATCCTGTATTCCAAATTCATCGATAGGGTAGAAGCGGCTGACCGTTTCCAGGTCCACATCGCCATCAAAAGAGATGGAAAAGATGGCGTCATCCTCAAGCGGCCGTTCAACCGTGCCCGATGCTGTTACCGTATTTTGTGCGGCTCGGGCACTGAATTGGCTCAATGTGGCCAGCTCATTATTGACCGTTAAAGTGATGATAATATCCTCAATGGCGTCAGGGAGATCGGGATTTTGCAGGTAGCCGTCTGATACATTTACAACCAGGTCAAACGCAGGTATTTGATCTTCGGTAAATGATCCCGCTACAGAACCTTCAAGAAGCAGGGCACCGCGGGTTTCAAGCCCTGCAAGCTGTTCGTCATATTCAGGAGGTGCCAGCCGGAGAAGCTCACCAAAATTTTCGGAGCTCGAATTAAATTGAAGGTCCAGAACAGGTGCGTCAGAACCCCAGTCGGTAACCGTTCCAGCTATATTCAGGCCAAGTCCGCGAATGGAAAACACACCCTCTGTAAGTGTAAGAATCTCGTTTTCCAGGTCAATGGTAGATACCTGGTTCAGGCTGAGTGCAAGATTGTCCACATACCTTTCTCCCTCAACAGTAGCGGTAAGTGATCCAAGAGTGGCATCAATGGTGCTCTCTATCAGATCGTCGAAACGGAGTGAAATTTCTGCGTCCAAATCGATCATGGTGACGGTAATATCACCTGCATCATCGCGGTAGTATATAGCCCCCTGCTGAATGGTAAATCTTGGTATGGCGATTGCAAAGCCTTCCTCTTCGGGGTCAGCCTCAGCTTCTTCATCTGCAAGGTCGAGCAGAAAGTCGATGTTAGAGGTGCTGTCTTCATACATCCTGTAGTTAATCACAGGACGGTTGAGGCGCAGATCGGAGACGGATAGCTCATTCCTGAGCAGCGGAAACAGTTCCACACCAACAAGAAGCTCATCCAGTGTAAGAACGGGTTCACCGTCAGGGTCGGGAAGAACAAAATTCTGGAGTTCAACACCAAACTGAGGAAACGTTTTGAAAAAGGTGAGTGACATTCGTTCTACCTGTACTTCGGTGCCGACTGTTTCCTGAACCTGCGGCAAGATCATAGACTTAAGACGATCGTCAGTGAAATATAGATTGAGCCCAACAATCAGGATGATGAAGAAAAGGATGATACCGGCTAAAATCTTAAGAAAGAGTTTCATAGGAATCCATTTTAAGTGAGTGAACAGTTTATAAGATAAGATGTTTCACCAAATTTATGGATATAGATTTCACAGCTTCGATGAAGAACTACACCCTCTTCCGATGAGTTCATGTGGCCAAAACTCAAAATTTAAACTGCTATCAACCTCAGAAAGCACTATACTTGAAATCAAAATACATACGGCTTGCCGTTGGAAACGGTTATTTTAAACTCAATTGCTTTATATGAAGAATCGATACTATTCCCTTTTGACAGCAATGCCATTCATTCTTCTTCTCCTTTTTGCTGGAACAGCTGAGTCTCAAAATCAAACCATCGGGGGAGACCTGACCGGTGCGCCGCTTCAGGAGTATTTGCGGGCGAATTACTCCCCAAATTCTACGCTGGGATACAACAGAGCCCGCGATAGAATGTACACGATTCTTGATAATCACGAAGGAATGGTGGTTTGCGTGTACACTTATTTCGAAATGCCCGTAGACCCGAATTCAAGTTCACCCAGGGCAGACGCTTTTGACAACGGAAATGGGATCAACGCTGAACATTTGTGGCCGCAATCTCTCGGAGCGGGATCAGAACCTGCGAGAAGTGACCTGCATAGCCTATACTCCAGCGAAGTTCGTGTGAATGCTGATCGGGGTAATTTGAGTTTCGGAACCATTCCGGACAGCGAGACAGACCGGTGGTATAACAAAGTGAACAGGGATGAGTCGAGTCTTATTTTTACAACTACGCCTCCGCCGGCAGATGAGCGTGATGACTGGAGTAAATGGAAAAATAACGACCGTTTTGAAGCGAAGCTGGATACAAAGGGGGATATTGCGCGGGCCATGTTCTACTTTTACACGATCTATAGGGATGAGGCCGATGCTCAAAACAGTAGTTATTTTTCATCTATGGATGAAGATTTACTCAGCTGGCACGATCTGGACGAAGTTGACGACTACGAGGTGTGGCGAACGGAAACCATATCGGGCTGGCAGGGAAATGTGAATCCGTTTGTGATGGATACAACCCTCGTGCGCCGAGCCTATTTTATGGAGGATGGTGGATACGAAGATGATCCAGATCCTGACACGGAACTCGTGGAGATCTTCAGTGAAACGTTTGGTGCCGTTTCGTCAACGACTGCCATAAACGAGCATACGTTTGATAACGAATCATTTACATTTGAAGGAAATGGCGATATTCGTGAATCAATTCCTTCGCAAGGATATGAAGGAGCCAGTGGAAACGCCCAGCTCTTTATGAATCTGGGTAACAGATATTTTACAATCGGAAAGATCAATACAATTGGTTTTGGACAGATCGATCTCACCTTTGGAATCTATTCAACTGGAACAACCCCGTTCACTATTGAATACAGCGTAGCTGAGTCAGAAGGGTGGACCGAGCTAACTTACAGCGCCTCGCAACAGGCCGGAGTGTGGACATTGATCGAAATCGTGGAGACCGAATTGCCGGCTGTAGAGTCTCTTTCAATACGCTTTTCAAAAGACAACGGCTTTCAGTATCGGCTTGATGACATTGTGCTGCTTGGAGAAGAGACAAAAGCGACTTCAAATGAACGCAATACTGATCGTCCCTCCGATTTTGTTCTGGATCAAAACTATCCTAATCCGTTCAACCCATCAACATCCATTGAGTACGAGCTACAGCAAAGGGAACGTGTTAAGCTGTCTGTGTTTGACATGGCAGGACGTGAAGTGGCGGTATTAGTCAATGCTGTGAAACCCGCTGGAAGACATCAGATTAGCTGGGACGCTTCAGGTGCAAGCAGCGGAATATATGTATATAGCCTGGAAACAAAGTCGCATCGTGCAACCAGAAAGATGACCCTGATTAAGTAACGGGGTTATATAAGTGACATAAGGTTTTTTAAAAAAGCTATAAAGCTCTGAAACTCGACGGTCGAAAAAGGCAATCGACAGT
>CAZXYQ010000093.1:0-8048 GCA_964644975.1 uncultured Rhodohalobacter sp. | reverse complement strand
AGTTGAGGGTGGGGCGGATTAACTCGACGGTCGAAAAAGGCAATCGACAGTCGAGGGGGGATTGGTTACCCCAGCTTTTCCAGTGTCGTATCAATCCTTCGAAGAACTGTTTTTTTACCGAGAAGCTCCATCGAAGCAAAAAGATCCGGGCCGAACCCCTGGCCGGTTACAGCAATTCGCAGCGGCATCATCAGCTTGCCAAACCCAACTTCATGCTTCCCGATGATCGTTTCAAGGTGTGTTTTCAGTGTAGCTGCTTTAAACTCTTCTTCAGTTAATTCAGTAATTTCATTTCTGTAATCTGTTACCAGCACGGGACTGTCTTTTTTCCATTTTTTTAAAGCCTTTTCATCATATTCCTCCGGATCACTGAAAAAGAAATCTCCCATGGTCAGCAGTTCATCTACCTTGCTCACCCTGTCTTTCAGCAGAGATACGGCACGGGTCAGGAACCCTTCGTCTGGCAGCTTCACACTTCTTTCCGATGCGATAGCCCGTACTCTTGCCGCAATTACTTCATCACTTTGTTCGCGCAGGTAGTGCTCGTTATACCAGAGTAATTTTTTATGATTAAAAACAGCACCGCCCTTGCTGACCCGCTCAAGCGAAAACAACTCGCAAAGTTTTTTGAGTGAGTGAATTTCACTGTCGTCGCCCGGACTCCAGCCTAAATAAGCCAGAAAGTTCACCAACGCTTCCGGTTCGTAATAGTTTTTGATGTAATCCTTAGTGTTAATCGGAATGCCCTCCTCTTCAGCTTTTCGCTTCGAAAGCTTACCGCCGCTGGGCGACATAATAAGGGGAAGATGGGCCATTTCCGGCGCATCCCAGCCAAAGGCTTTGTAGAGCAAAATGTGTTTAGGAGTACTGCTGAGCCACTCTTCACCACGAATGACATGCGAGATTTTCATCTCATGATCGTCAACTACATTGGCCAGGTGGTAGGTTGGCATTCCATCAGACTTTAAGAGCACCTGATCATCCAGCCCTTTTGTTTCAAAAGAGACGTGTCCTCGGATAATGTCTTCAAAACGAACCGTTTCACGACGGGGTATCTTCAGGCGAACTACGTATTCGTCACCCGCATTAAGCCGTTTTTTAACGTCGTCCTGAGAAAGAGTAAGGCTGTTCTTCATCGACTGACGCGTAATGGCATCATACTTTGGAGAAGGGTTCCCCGATTTTTGAAGACGCTCCCGCATCTGGTCGAGTTCTTCGGTGGTGTCGAACGCGTAATAGGCGTGATCGCTTTCAATTAGTTTCTGTGCATAGCTGTGGTACAGATCTTTGCGTTCGCTTTGACGGTAAGGGCCATATTTACCGGGATTCTTCGGACCCTCGTCAATTTGAATACCGCACCATTCAAGCGATTTGATTATATCCTGTTCTGCATCTTCTACGTAACGGCTCTGGTCAGTGTCTTCAATTCTAAGAATAAATGTTCCGTCCGGAAAGTGCTTTGCAAAAAGGTAGTTGTAAAGTGCGGTTCGGAGTCCGCCAATATGAAGAAATCCGGTGGGTGAGGGTGCAAATCGAACGCGTACGTTACCAGCCATGCTATATTTTTGTTTTTGGTTGATCTATTTAAAGAAAGCTTTTAAAAATAAGGGTTAATAAACTCGAAGGCTAATTGAATTCCGAGCTGGTTTTAGACAGCAGAATTCCATTAATGGCTGAAATGTTGTACACTATGTAAAACTGAAAACTAATCTGCTTTGGATATGAAAAGAGGACTGGCAAGTATACTATTTTACCTGACTTTAATTGCAACAGCACTGTTTATTTTATCCGGCTATGGTTATCAATGGGGTATTTGGGGGCTTGGCACTGGATTTACACTGCTTCGTTATGGCGTTTATGCCGCCATTGGTCTTCTGGCTATTCAAACAGTCTTTCTTTTCCTGATAAAAGAGGCCGGTATTAAGATTAAATCGATGATACTTGTTGGTTTCTTACTCTCAATGAGTGTAACAGCCACAGGCCTGTACTGGCAATATAAAGCTCAGAGCGTACCGCCGATTCACGATATCACAACCGACCTTGACAACCCACCCGAATTTGTGGCGATGGTACGGTTACGGCAGAATGCGCCCAATCCACCTGATTACGCCGGTGAAGAGAGCGCTACGGCACAGCGTGAGGCTTACCCGCATATACAGCCGCTGATGCTAAACACTCCCAAAGAAGAGGTGATTGACGAGATTGTAAATTTATTAGCAGGAAGAGGGTGGAAGATGGTAGCCATTAACCGCCAGGAGGGACGCGTGGAAGCGACCGAGAAACTGGCATGGTTTGGATTTAAAGATGATGTTGTGCTGCGTATTACTGAAACAGATGATGGGTCAAGGGTTGATATGAGGTCTAAATCCCGAATCGGGCGAAGTGATATAGGGGTGAATGCTGAACGCATCGACAGCTTTTTAAACGATTTGGGAAACAGGCTCGAATAGAGTTTGATTGGACATTTACCTATAGATACTGAAAGATCTTTTATAGAGATCCATATTCAGGCAGATGGCCAGCATGATTGTGTTGGCAAGAAAAGCGGATCCCCCGTAACTGACAAATGGAAGCGGAACTCCCATAATTGGCAGTATAGCCGTGGCGCTGCCTACATTTACGATGAAATGGGTAAAGTAAATGAAAGTGACGCTGACGATAACAAGCTGGGCAAACGGATGCTTATGGATTCCAGCCATTGAAAGTAGCTTTAAAAAGAGAAACCCATAAAGTAAAATAAGAAGTGAAGACCCGATAAATCCGAACTCTTCACCTACCACGCAGTATACGAAGTCGGTCCATTGCTCGGGCAGAAAGCGAAGCTGAGTTTGTGTACCCTCCATAAACCCCTTTCCGCTAAATCCTCCTGAACCGATGGCAGTTTTTGCCTGAAGTACGTTCCATCCGGCTCCATGGGGATCAAGGGATGGATTAACAAACGCCTCAACTCTTGCGCGCTGATGTGGCTGCAGAACCTGCTGAAGCGCAACCTCAGTACCAACCACCACAAGCAAACCTAATACTGCTGCAGATATGCTGAGCCATTTCTGTCTTTGTAGAATAATGATTGCAACTGTAAGCAATAGTGCAGCAACAATACCGAAGGGGATGCCTATCACTGAGAAATAGCCTATGATGGCGGGTGAAATAATAAGAAGTGAAATTCCATAGGGTAACCCCGACCAAAAAAGCACTACAGGTATCAGCGTTAAAAGGATAAGAGCTGTACCGGTGTCATTTTGCATCATAATTACAAAAACAGGCACAAGGATGAGCCCAACGGTAGTGAGTGCCGTTTTTAAATTTCCCACTGACATTTCGCGCTTGTGCGTTAAATAGTTCGCAACGGCCAGTATTGTGGCTAATTTCAAAAATTCACTCACCTGCAGGCGAAGGCCAAATATGGAGAGCCATCTACGACCGCCGCCTACTTCAATACCTACAAATACGGTAACAAGAGCCAGAATCAGGCAGATGCCGTAAACGAAGTAAGACGCCCCCTGAAATGTTCTGGGCGACATAAACTGAATAGAAATCAGCGCAACCAAAGAAATGAATACCCATGTAGCCTGACGGGCAAAATTCCCCTGAATAGCCGCCGGTAAAAACTGAGAAACCTCTCCCAGCGTGGCGCTATAAATAGCCACAAGTCCTATTGTTGAAATGGCAAGCCAAACAAAGATAACCGACCAGCTGAAGTCTCTGATGTTAATCATCGCGATCAACCCCCGGTTCTGTCTCCATGTTTGTTTCTATATTCTCAGTAGTGGTTTCCATACTCTCGTCAAGTTGCTCATCCACCTGCTCCTCTATCTCGTTTTGTGGCTGCGTTTGCCCTCTGGCAGGGCGGGGGGTGAAGTTGAGAACGACATCCAGTACGTGATTTCTTTTTATCTCCCCGGTTAAATACTGTTCAATCAGAAGCGATGCAACCGGCGTGGCAGAAATTGATCCAAAACCTGAGTTTTCAGTCAGAACAGCTACAGCTATTTGTGGGTTTTCTGCGGGTGCATAGGCTATAAACCAGCCGTGGTTTCTTCCGTGTGGATTTTGAGAGGTCCCGGTTTTGCCGGCAGTTGTGATATCGGGGATTTGTGCATAAAAACGTCCGCTTCCGTCTCTCACAACATCGAGCATTCCTTCATGAACGGGTGAAATGTAGGATGACTTAACCCACTCTATTCGTTCTCTTTGAGGCTGCGTGTAGCTTATGGTATTGTCTTTATGATGGATCTCTTTTACAATGTGGGGCTGCACACGATAGCCGCCATTTGCAATAACGGAGGTTGCCACAGCCATCTGAAGCGGCGATACAGAAACCATTCCCTGGCCAATTCCAAGGCTCATTAAATCGCCAACACCCCAGTATCGATCACCAAAAGTCTGGTTCATATAGTCGGTGTCCGGCATGATTCCCCGGGTTTCGAACGGAAGGTCGATATTATTATGCGGGCCCATTCCAAAATCACGCATCTTTTCAGCCCAATCGTCTAAACCTCCGTTGGTTGCAATCTGGTCCATCATCCAAAAGAAGTAGGTATTGCTGGATTTCCCCAGTGCTTTTCTAAGATCGTAATTGCCGGGATCCGCGAGGTCACCATACGCCCGACCTCTCATATATGCGCCTGAGTTATAAATTTCAGTCTCAGGTGTAATCAAACCGGTGTGCAGTCCGTAGAGGCCCATAAATGGCTTAAATGTAGAGCCGGGAGGCTGACGGCTGGAAATAGCCCTGTTAAACAGTGGGCGAAGTGAATCAGAGTTAACGCTCTGCCAGTAATTGCGGTCCATTTTACCTGACAGCCGGTCTAAATCGTAATTTGGGGCACTGACAATCGCCAGTATTTCACCTGTGTTAGGATCCATGGCTACAAGTCCGCCTGTCATACGCTGCATCAAACGTTCTGCGAGGATCTGGAGGTCAGCATCTATAGACGTAATCAGATCACCACCCTTTTTTGGAGAGTGATTCAGGTTGCCGTTATCAAAACTTCCCAAAGCCTGGCCGTACGCATTTACCCTTAGATAGTTTGTCCCCTTTTCACCTCGCAGGAACTCATCGTAGACCATTTCGATACCGCTTTTACCTACCCGATCTCCCAGCCGGAGGGATGGATCGCGAATATGATCTTCCGGAGATGCTTCACGAAGATACCCCAGGGCGTGTGAGCCGGAAAAGTCGAGAGGATAATTTCGTTTACTTTCAATCTGATGGGATATGCCGGGCAGCCGCCATAAATTTTCCTCTATGGAAGAAAAAGTTTCAAAAGGCACTTCCGTAAAAAGCCGGGATGTTCTGTGCCATGAATAACGCTGTGCCTGAGTAATTTTTTCAAGTACCTCTTCTGATTCAATCTCAAGAAGATCTGCCAGTAGCTCCAGGTTTTCCATTTTGAATTTTGCCGGGGTAATCGTAATAGAATAAATCGGCTGATTTTCAACAATGATGATTCCGTTTCGATCCATGATCAAACCTCTGGCCGGATTTACAATATCCATTCTGAGACTGTTTTGGCGACTCAAAGGAGCATATTCGTCGTAATCCAGAATCTGAAGCTGAAAAATACGGCCCATTGTTACAAGTATTCCAATCACGATAATTCCCTGCAGAATTCGTACGGCCGCCTGAATATTTTGAGTTTTAAGTCTGTTTGCCATGATTACCTTGAACGTACCAGGTGTAGAAATCCGCCAAGAATAGCAGTGAAAAGTGTGCTAACCAACAGCAGGCTGATTACAACAAACTCACTCGCAAATACTCCTGACAAAGAGCTAACGATGTAGAAGAATAAATTATGCAAAAATGATGCCCCGGCTGCAATCAAAAATATTTGCCAAAATAAAAAGCTATTCTCTGAAGTACGGCTCAAAAAGTTATGTAGTATAAAAACAGTCAGAACTTTTGAAAATAAATTCAATCCCCATAAATCTGTCAGCGCATCCTGAAAAAATGCTGCAAAGGCTGTAAGTAATATCGCCTCTGTTTTCGGTACTTTTGTGCAGATCCAGAGTGCAAATAAAAGAACCAGGTCCGACTCCGCATTAAATATTGTTAAATGCCTCAGAAGAACAGCCTGTATCAGGACAACTCCAATACCCAGCATGAGGAAACGCAGCAGATCCGACCGTATCAAAACAACTCCTGCTGTTTAAGTTCCAGTTCCTGTATTAGCGAATCAGGTTCAAATGTGACAATAAAAGCCTCGGCAGCTGTAAAAAGATCAGCATATGCGCGCAACTGAATCGTTTGTGTCTCGATTCCGTCACCCGGTTGAATTCCAATTATTTCGCCAATTGGAATACCCGGAGGAAACTGGTTGCTGAAGCCCGATGTTTCCACAGTTTGGCCAATTTCTATGGGAATCGTTTGAGGAATGTGATTCAGCTGCAGCTCATTATGGGCTGAAGCGGTCCAGGAAACAATACCATATGCCCTGGTTTCTGCTACAGTAGCGCTCACCCGGAACACAAGATTTGAGTAGGGCAAAACCTGCGAGTAGCTTTTGTTGGTTAAAATAATTTGGCCAATAAGACCGTCTGAGTTTATAACCGCCATCCCGACTTCAGCCCCATCGTCAGTGCCGGCATCAATTGTCAGAGTGTTATTTAGTCCGGTCAGATCTTTTGATACGATTCGAACTGCTATAACAGGATGGGGAGAATTTTGGCGCAATTCCAGCAGGTCTCGCAGTATTCGGTTCTGCTCTTCAACAGATCGGAGCCGGCTCAATTCATCCTGAAGCTGTATGTTTTGCCGGTGTAGGTAAGTATTGGTAGTCAATGCCTGTCGGTAAACACGGATAATGGAGAGCGGCTGTTCGAGGTAGCTGAGTACGGTGATAGACGCTTTTCGGACATTTTGCAGACCTCCGTCATGCCTGTTAATCATCATTCCGATGGCTAACAGAAGCAAAATTGCTGTCACAATGTAATCTTTTGCGTCTGATAAGCGTCGCATCTGCAAAAACTCAAGCTATTTAAGAAACCACTGTTTTGTAGTAATCGAGATCTTCCAGGATTGAACCGGTTCCGCGCACAACGGCGGTAAGTGGATCTTCCGCAATATGAACGGGTAAATCGGTCGTCTCCATAATCAGTTTGTCCAGATTTTTTAGAAGAGCACCACCACCGGTTAGCATAATACCACGGTCCAGGATGTCGGCTGAAAGCTCAGGAGGTGTTTGTTCGAGAGATTTTGTAATCGATTCTACAATAGTATTAACGGATTCAGAGATCGCATCGCGTACATCTTTTGATGTTACCTGGCGCGTTCTCGGTACGCCGTTCACCAAATCACGTCCCTTGGTAATCATTTCAAGCTCTTCATCGAGCGGGGTTGCACTTCCAATTTCACATTTAATTTTTTCTGCAGTGCGCTCTCCAATCAAAAGATTGTGATTTCGTCTGAAGTAGTTGATAATATCATCGTTTAGTTCGTCACCGCCCAGGCGAACGGATTGAGCATAGACGATCCCCGATAGCGCAATAACAGCGATTTCGGTGGTACCACCTCCAATATCAACGATCATGTTGCCAACCGGTTCATGGACGTCCAGCCCAATCCCGATGGCAGCTGCCATGGGCTCATCTACGAGATACACTTCTTTTGCTCCGGCGTGCTCTGCGCTGTCGCGAACAGCACGGCGCTCAACTTCGGTAATGCCGCTCGGCACGCAAACTACCATCTGGCGTGTTGATGAGTACCATTTTACCTTTACTTTTTTAATCATTCCGCGGATCATCTGCTCCGCAACTTCAAAATCAGCAATCACACCATCCCTGAGCGGCCGAACAGTACGAATGTTTCGGTGAGTTTTTTCATGCATCAGCCGGGCTTCATGACCGGTTGCCACAGGAGTGTTTTGATTATTAAGCGCAACAATTGAAGGTTCATTCAAAACGATGCCCTGATCTTTGGCGTAGATCAACGTATTGGCAGTTCCAAGATCAATGGCTATATCGGTATAGAGAAAGTCGAAAAGGCCTTTTTTTCGGGGTTCTTTTTTTGACTTGGTTTTTGTTTGAGTATAAATATCGGACATCTAAAT
>CAZXYQ010000092.1:0-11475 GCA_964644975.1 uncultured Rhodohalobacter sp. | reverse complement strand
GATTTTACTTCAGCGAAAACGCACTGCTGACGGATATTTTTATTCTTTACAATTTAAAAAAATATCACACTCCGATTTGAGATGACGGCTTTAACCAGGAATATTATATAACGGGTATAGTCTTCAACTTTACCAGTTGACGGGTTTCCACTTCTGAGGATTACTCTCGCTCATGATTCCGTAAACGGCTTCAATCACATCTTCTGCATTTGGCTTTGTAAAGTAGTCGCCATCGTTGGCAAAAGCTGTACGGTGAGCTTTTGCAGTTAAGCATTTTGCTTCAGAATCCAAATGGTAATACCCTTTATGTTCACCGATTACTTTCTGCATCATGAATGCTGTTGCACCACCGGGTACATCCTCATCAACAAAGAGAATACGATTCGTCTTTTTCAGGGATTCCACTATTTTTTGTTCTCTGTCGAACGGAAGCAGTGTTCGCACATCAATCAATTCAACAGAAATTTCCGCCTCTTTAAGATCAGGGAGAACAGATTTAATGAGATTGAGTGTTGAACCGTACGATACGATCGTAATATCATCTCCTTCCTGCACCGTTTTTGGGATACCAAGAGGTACAGTGAATTCGCCCAAATTTTCAGGCAGCTCCTCTTTAAGTCGATACGCGTTAAGCGGTTCAATAACCAGCGCGGGATCATCTCCCTGCAGCAGCGTATTGTAAAATCCTGCGGCGTCGGTTAGTGTGCTTGGCACACAGACGTGAATCCCACGCAGCCCGTTCAAAATCATTCCCATTGGGGAGCCGGCGTGCCACATTCCCTCAAGTCTGTGCCCACGGGTTCTTACAATTAGTGGTGCTGCCTGCCCCCCTTTTGTGCGATAACGAAGTGTGGCTAAATCGTCGCTCATCCCCTGAAAGCAGTAGAGCAGGTAATCCAGATACTGAATTTCAGCAATCGGCCGAAGGCCGCGAATCGCCATACCCATACCCTGACCTAAAATTGTGGCTTCGCGAATTCCCGTATCGGAAACCCGGGTTTCACCATATTTTCCCTGCATGCCTTCAAGTCCAAGATTTACATCGCCAAGCTGCCCGGCGTCTTCACCAAATACCAATGTTTCGGGATATTTCTCGAACAGGGCATCAAAGTTATTTCGAAGAACAACGCGGCCATCAACCTTTGTTGTACTATCCCCGTAGTCAGGGGCTTTTTCGTCAATCAGTAACGGTGAGTAATCTGTTTCACTCAGCAGATGGGAACTGAACAGATCCCTGTTTTCTTCTCTAAGCCCGGACAGCCAGGATTTAAAACTCTTCAGTGCGTCAGACTTTTCTCCTCTCATTGCCATCACAGCTTTCCTTCCTATGGATGCAATGTCTCTTCGGTACGGACGATTTTTTCGTGATAGATCTTTCTTGTAATCGTTTAGTATTGAAAGATTTGGATGCGCGGCAATTAAGCTATCAAAATGAAAATCGAGCGTTTCTTTTTGATCCAGAATTGGTTGCTGAAACTCTTTCCACGCCTTTTTTTGCACCTGTTTTACTTCATCAAGAGTCTCCTTATCTATTTTGTCCAGTTTTTCACCGGTAGAAATTTCTTCAGAGAGTATCCATGATCTGAATTGTGCAATACAGCAGTACTCTTTTTCCCACTCCAGCCTCTCTTCGCTTTTATACCTTTCATGAGAGCCGGAAGTAGAGTGCCCCTGTGGCTGGGTAACCTCTTCAACGTGAATAAGAACGGGCACGTGCTCTTCACGGGCAATAATTTCAGCCGTTTTATACGCCTCGTGAAGTTCTTCATAATCCCATGCTTTCACATTGATAATTTCAAAACCAGGCTGATTTTTTGTTCGTTTGAAACCTCTGAGCGCTTTAGAAATACTCTGTTTAATCGTCTGATATTTTTTTGAAACTGAAATGCCGTATCCATCATCCCAAACCGATACGATAAGCGGAATTTGCAGTACTCCTGCCGCATTCATTGTTTCCCAAAAATGGCCTTCAGACGTACTGGCATCGCCAATGGTGCCCCAAGCCACTTCATTTCCGTTTTTTGAAAAATTTACGCGATCATGCAGCAGGCTGTTCTCCCGGTACACCTTTGAAGCCTGCGCAAGACCGAGTAGTTTCGGCATCTGTCCGGCGGTTGGTGACAGATCCGCAGCAGTATTTTTCATCTCTGTCTGAGCTTTCCAGGTTCCATCTTCATTCAGCAAACGCGTTGCGAAGTGAGAATTCATCTGTCGACCGGCTGAATTGGGGTCTTTTTCGACATCTGGGTTGGCGTAGAGCTGGGAAAAAAACTGTTCGACGGACAGGCCGTCAATCGCCATCATAAACGTTTGATCGCGATAGTATCCTGATCTGAAATCTCCATTCCGAAAGTATTTTGCCATCACTACTTGTGGGAGTTCTTTACCATCTCCAAAGATTCCAAATTTTGCTTTACCTGTTAAGACCTCTTTTCTACCAAGAATTGACATATGACGGCTCTTACAGGCAAGAGTATAATCGTCAAGAATTTCAGTAATTCGCTTTTTCGAATATTTACTTTTCACAGTTTCTTCCATTTTCGTCTTTATGCCATTTAATAATTCAGACAAGTAGTCGATTTGTTTCTGCCACACGCGGTATTAAGCGGGAGAATAATAAGATCTAAGCCCTGATATAACAAAGAGTGTTTTCTAAAAAAAACCGCTTTTTTATTCCATAAAGCCGCCTTTGGTCATATTCAACGGATCAAGGGCATTTCTGAGTTCGTCATCACTTAAATCCGTCATCTCTTTGGCAACATCCATTACAGCCCTGTTTTCAGCATAGGCTGTTTTAGCTATTTTTGCGGCTTTATCATACCCAATCAAAGGATTTAAAGCCGTTACAAGTATAGGGTTTTTGCCAACCATTTTCTTGATTTGCTCTTCCCTAACCGTAAAACTTTTCACCGAACGATCGGCAAAATTAGCTGAAGCGTTTCCAAGTATGCGAATAGACTCCAATACATTATGAGCTACAACAGGCAGCATCACATTCAGTTCAAAGTTACCGGCCTGCCCTCCAATTGTAATGGCAGCATCATTGCCAATAACCTGAGCGCATACCATAGTAAGCGATTCTTCTATTACAGGATTTACCTTTCCGGGCATGATAGACGAGCCGGGCTGCTGAGCCTCAAGCTGAATTTCACCCAGGCCGCTGTTGGGTCCTGAATTCATCCAGCGGAAATCGTTACCAATCTTCATTAATCCTACAGCAATGGTTTTCAGCTGACCACTTAATTCAACCGGGGCATCTACCGTTGCCTGGGCCTCAAAATGATTTGATGCTTCGGCAAATTCGAGTCCTGTTCTTCTGCTCATCTCTTTGGCAAAATGATCACCAAATTCCGGGCTTGTATTAATACCCGTTCCAACAGCGGTGCCCCCTTGCGGCAGCTCTTTCATCCGGCTCAGTGCAGATTCAATCCGCTCAATTCCAAGCTCAATCTGCCGCGCGTATCCGCTAAACTCCTGTTGTATGGTAACCGGCATTGCATCCATTAAGTGCGTTCTGCCCGTCTTCACCACATGCTTTAACTCCTCACCCTTTTTCTGTAATGTAGAGTGGAGATGTTTCAGAGCCGGTATAAGCTCTTCGTTGGATGCTGTTACCGCAGCAACGCGTATAGCGGTGGGGATAACATCGTTGGAGCTCTGACCAAAGTTTACGTGGTCGTTGGGGTGTATCGGTCCGTCATTGCCGCTGTAAAATTCGTTGGCACGCCTCGATATAATTTCATTGGCGTTCATGTTTGTAGACGTTCCGGATCCGGTCTGAAATATGTCAACCACAAAGTCGTGGTCGAATTTTCCATCAATCACTTCTTTGGCTGCTTTCTGAATCGCGTCTGATATCTCTCTGTCCAGAAGGCCTAATTCTGCATTAACGTGGGCAGCAACAGCTTTTACACGTCCAAGCGCCGCTATGAATTCACGGCTGAAGGTGAGGTTACTAATTGGGAAATTATCGAAAGCACGCTGAGTTTGGGCGCCGTAATACGCATTTTCAGGAACGCGAACGTCGCCCATGGAATCCTTTTCTACTCTATAGTCACTCATCTTCTGATAAAATTAATTCAGGTTTTTGTAAGACCCAAATATACGATTTTTACCGCTCAATCAGAAAAGGGTGCTGCCATTAGGAAAGAGGTTTTGTGTACATACGATAGGTTTTCTCGAGTTCGCCGCCTATTTTTTCGGCTACGCGGTTCATGTGTACATTACTCTCGAGGATCCAGCCAATCTCTGAAGCATATTTATTGTATTTGAGTCCGTTTTCAATGGACTCACGATGCAGCAGTGCATCGATTCCTTTCCCCTGGAATTCCGGAAGCACACCCATCAATGCAGTGCGGATGCGCGTAATATTTTTTTTCCTCCAAAGAATTTTCAACAGACCTGTAGGAAAAAGAGTACCATCGAGGTCCTTCAGAATTTGATTGTAGTCGGGCAACGCAACAGAAAAAGCAACTGGCTTTCCTTTAATTTCGGCCACATGAGCGTAATTGGGATCCACAATTGTTTTAAGATCTTTCGCCAGGTAATCAAACTCTTCTGTACTCAGAGGTATAAAGCCCCAGTTATCTTTCCAGGCCGCATTAAAAATCTCTTGAATAATCAAGATTTCTTCTTTTATCTTTTTTAGGCGAATCTTCCGGATATGAATGTCCGGCAGTCGTTTTCGAACAATATCAACAGCACGATTCATCCTGTCGCGGTTTACATTATCCTGATTTACATCATAAGTAAACAGATCCATCTCTTTTCCAAAACCAACGGTTTTCAGCAGAGAATCATAATACTCTTTATTGTAAGGCATTAGAATGGACGGGTATTTTGTAAAACCACTTACTAGGATTCCTATCTCGTCCATCATACCGGGGTTTGCCGGGCCCATTACCTCTTCCATCCCCCTCGATTTAAGCCAGTCTTCAACGACTTTAAACATGAGGGTTGCCGTTTGGTGCCGGTTAATGCACTCAAAAAAACCAAAGAACCCCGTCTTTGTATTGTGGTATTCGTTGTACCTGTGATCGATAATTGCGGCAACCCTGCCCACTAGTTTATCGTTATGATAGGCGAGAAATAGCTCTATGTCAGCATTGTTAAAGAAGGGATTTTTATCTGTATTAAGCAGCTTTTTCTGCTCAATTTTAAGTGGAGGCACCCAATACTTGTCTTCACTGTAGTGAGAATAGGGGAATTCAAGAAACTGCTTTTTTTCCTCTTTTGACTCAACTACAGTAACTGCATCGGTGCTTGTTCTATTTTCCACCTTTACTGATCCTGGTTGACTAATGAGTGGCCGTTTGAGTCTACGATTCCGCGATTTATACCTACTTTACGGAATGCACTTAAAATTTGATCAAGGTGTTCATCTGTATGGGTAGCCATATAACTTGTTCTGAGCAGAGCCTGATTTTGGGGTACTGCCGGAGGAACTACTGCGTTGGAATAAACGCCTTCTTCGAAAAGTTCTTTCCAGAACTTAAAGCAATCGAACATATCACCTATCACAACAGGAATAATTGGAGTCTGGCTGGTCCACACGTTAAAGCCGAGATTCCGAAGCTCTGTTCGCATATAGGTTGATATTTCATCGAGCCTTTCAAGTCGCCACGGCTCTTCCTGTAATATTTCAAGAGATTTCAGCACTGTTGCAACATTCGCAGGCGGCATACTTGCACTAAATATATGTGCGGGACTATGATGGCGGATATACTCGATTACTTCTCTGTCTCCCACAAGAAATCCACCAAGTGAAGCAAATGATTTAGAAAATGTGCCGCTGATAAGATCGACTTCATTCGTTAAATCAAAAACAGATGCCGATCCCCTTCCTCCATCGCCGATTACACCGATAGCATGGGCATCATCGAGATATAAACCTGCATTAAACTCTTTTGCGAGCGCCACGAGATTCGGAACATCAGCTATTACGCCAGACATGGAAAAAACTCCGTCAGTCACAATGATTTTACCCGCGTCGGGATCAGCTTTTTCGAGCGATTCTCTAAGGTGGGCCATATCGTTATGGCGATACCGAACTGTTTTGGCATTTGAAGCCTGCGTACCCACAACAATGCAGGCATGGTTATCGCGATCGGAGAAAATTAAATCGTTGCGTCCGGCAATCGTTTGAATCGAACCCTCATTGGTTTGATATCCGGTACTAAACAGAACACAGGATTCTTTACCCATGAATTCTGCAAGTTTATCCTCAAGTTCAAGATGAAGATCCAGGGTACCGTTTAAATATCGTGACCCTGTACACCCGGTTCCATAAACCGAGAGAACACTTTTTGCGGCCTCAATTGTCCTTGGATCGTTTGTCAATCCCAGGTAATTGTTTGATCCGGCCATGATTACTTCACGACCTTCAATTTGAACTGTTGTTCCGTCCGTAGCCTGAAGAGGCTTAAAGTATGGGTACAAACCCATAGCTTTTATCTCATCTGCTTTGGTGAAATCGTAAGCTTTTTTGAAAATATTTTGATACTGCTTTATATCGGCTCCAGATTGACCCATTACATTGCTTTAATTTAGACTTTGCCAAACAACAAAGATAGACAGTATTAAGGTTCCATCAAATTATCAAGAACAGAAGATTAACTTCGGTTCTTCACGTTGTCAAGAAAATCCAAATATTGAGAGATTACATAGTCCCAGTTGAATTTTTCGAGAACAAATTTCTTTGAGCTTTTTGAAAGCTCTGGCAATTCATGTATAAGTACTTCGTCAATTTTTAAGGCGAACTCATCAGCATTCTCGGGCTGAACCCGATATCCGTTTACGCCCTGTTCTATAACATCTTTTATTCCTTCGAGATTTGATGCAATAGCGGGTACCCCAGAGCTATTTGCTTCAAGAAGCACAATCCCAAATCCTTCCATATCGCCTTTAACCGGAATGTTAGGCATAACGAACAAATCTGCAGCTACGTATGCCGCCTCCAGTATTTCATCGGGCTGGCGGCCGGCAAGTATAACTTTATTACTGTTTTGACTTCCTTCAAGCGAGTGCTTAATCGCTTCTGATTCAGGACCTTCACCAACCAATAACAATACAACATTACTTTCAATACGATCCAGTACATTCTCTATAAACCATTGGTGGCCTTTTCGCTTTACCTGCCGGCCAACTGTAAGTAACAAAAAACTATTGCTTAAATCTACGCTAAATTTCTGCTCAATTTTTTTTTGCGCTGCTATTTTATCTTCTGCACTTTTTTCTGCCACATTATTTAGAAATCCGTTCGGAAGTGTCACGCCTATATCGGGATCCATCCCTCGGTTAATGCACGCCTGCCGGGTTGCTGAGGAGACAGAAATCACTCCCTGTAAATGATTAAATACCGTTGGCAGATAGTGCTGATAAATTGAAAAAGGGAGAGTAACATCCTGCCCGTGATTAATGGTAACGCAGGGCACAGACGGCTTAACAGGTAAAAATGGAATTGCACCAGCGGTAACCATCGATGAAAAAAGGACAACATCAGGTTTAAAATTTTTTACTTCCGATGGAATTCTCCATAGCAGGCTTACGAGAAAAAAGAAGGTCTTTAAACCGATTCCCTTCCAAGAGGTTTTTTGAAGAATTGTCCGTACTTCAACATCCGGCCTCGATTTTAACGTAGTTAGCATTTGAACACTTACTTTTTGCATGCCGCCTATGCTTTCCATCGGCTGTTTATCCGGAGGATGCGAATGTGATATGTATAAAATTTTCACTGTATTCCCTGCTGTTCTGCTAACTCGTAATAGTTCCTTAAAAGCCCGCTATTAATATTTTCCCACGTATATTCAGCAGATTTTATTATAGATTCTTCAGACATGCGACGTCTCAGGCGAGCGTCGTTCAATAGCTTTTCTCCATATTCATAAAACGCCTGTTCGTTTTCAACAGAGGCTCTGAATCCATTCTCACCGTGCCCCACCAAAGATTTACTGCCGGCCGCATCGGCTACAAGACAGGGCAAGCCACTCGCCATCGCCTCAAGCGTTACGTTTCCAAACGTTTCTGTATCTGAAGGGAAAAAGAAAATATCGCTGCTCGCGTAGGAAGCAGCAAGTTCATTTCCAGTGAGAAAACCTGTGAACACGGTGTTGGGAAGTAGCTTCTTCATCTCCTCCATGGCGGGTCCGTCACCTACTACCAGCGATCGAACGTGATTAAAATCACCCTCAAGGCGGCGAACAATATCAGCATAAAGTTTGAGATTCTTTTCCCAAACAAGCCGTGATACAAAGGTAATAACTATATCTTGATCATCGAATCCCTTCTGGTGTCTCCAATGCAGGCTTCTCTTAGATGGATTAAATTGGTCCGTGTCAACGCCCCGTGCCCAAATATGAAGAGTGTCTTCGCTATTTCCAATGCCGTGTTGTTTCAACTCTTCGGCCATAGAGCTTGTTGGAACGTAAATATGTTTACAATAACTGTAGAACCAGCGTAGATAACGCCAGCCAAGCGATTCAGCAAATTGCAGTTTGTAGTACTTAAGATAGCTCGTAAAATGGGTGTGGTAGGATGACACGAGCGGGACATTATGACTTCGTGCCCAGCGGTGTGCATGAAACCCTAAAATATCAGGGGTGGCAATATGGATGATGTCCGGATCAAAGTCCTGAAGTTTGTTTTTTTCAACAGCCGGAAAACCGATTGTAATTCGATACTCGGGCCTGCCCGGGGCTTTAACAGAAGGAACAGGCACCAGTGTTCCTGCATGGTCGAAAGCGGGATTCTCTACCGTAGGACCAAATACCAAAACATCAATACCCGCTTTTTCCAGGTAATCGACCCACCGGTTCAGGGTAAGCGATACACCGTCTCTTATGTGATTGTAATTGCCGGTAAAAAGGGCAACCTTCAAATTACTCATGCAGTTTTCTATGCAGCGTTCAACTTTGTATCTTATTCTGTATACATTTCTACAGATTTATTACAGCCACATAATATACAATTAAATGAAAGCATTTGTTACCGGTGGTACGGGTTTTATTGGAAGTCACCTGGCAGACCGTCTGATCAAATCTGAAGAATTTGATGAAATTAAGTGCCTTGTACGCTCATCTGAGAAATGGCTTGAAGGTAAACCTGTGACAGTTGTGAAAGGAGATTTGGATAGCCTTTCCGTTTTGGAGAAGGCTCTCACCGACGTAGACGTCATATTTCATCTAGCAGGAGTTGTTTCTGCACCTACAAAAGATCGCTTTATACGGGCCAATGTGGATGCTACGGAAAACCTTATACGGATTGCCAATAAAACCGGGATATCCAATATCGTGATTCTTTCCTCTTTGGCAGCGGCCGGGCCAAGCAATGGTTCTCCAAAAACAGAACTGGACCCTATGCAGCCCATAAGCATGTACGGAGAATCAAAAATGCTTATGGAAGAGAAGATCAGGGAAACGGCGGGAAACGAAATGTCAATAAAAGTACTCCGCCCTCCGGCTGTTTATGGCCCTAGAGAAGATCAAATCTACACATTGTTCAAAATCATGACGTACGGTATTACCCCTATTGTTGGAGACGGCACCTCACCTAAACTCTCTATGGTTTACGTATCTGATGTGGTCAGCGGAATTGAAAAAGCGGCAAAACTGGACAGCAAAGGAATCCACACCTATTTTATTTCCGGTCAAATAACCTGTTGGAAAGAAATTAAACAGATTTCTGAAACTGTGCTGGGCAAGAAAAGTGTTGCCCTAAAGCTGCATCCGGGGCTTGTAAAAAAAGTTGCCGCTTTTATAGAAACAACTGCATCATTATTTGGTTCATATCCCGTTGTTAATCGTGAAAAAGCCCGTGAAATGGTTTTAGAGTGGACCTGTAGTTACGGTAAAGCTGAAAACGAGATGGGATATCAGCCGCAGGTTACTCTAGGGGAAGGCATTTCCCGAACACTCCACTGGTATAAAAAAAATAACTGGCTCTGAGATCTATGAAATACATAATCGCTCTTTTTTTTCTGCTCTGTTCAACGTTTATTCTTCTCGCTGAAAACGTCTATTCTCAATGGAATCACGACATAACAAGAGAATTTGAGATTCCGGACATACTGGACGTGGAAAGTTCTGAATCTCATCTATATGTCCTTTCTGAGAGTGAAGGCCTCGTTGTATTCAGAGCATACGAAGAGTCGCTTCAATGGCTCTACTCTTCAACCGGAATGCAGAGGCGGGGCAATCAGCTTCATGCTGATATCCGATTCGCTTACCTTTACGGCAATGGGCGAAGACTCACCGTTATTGAACCAACGTCTGTACTAGGCGTCTACTCTTCCACCGTTCTGCCTGAAGCACCCCTTTCCACGCGCCGAATCGGTAATAATCTTTACATCGTAATGCAAAATGGAAATTTAGCCTCTTTAAGCCTTGAAACTCCTGAAAGTGTGGATAGCTCCCCCACCCCGGTAGATCCCGACAGGCTGGCAAACAGAACCGTAAATGATCTCGCTACAGACGAAAACAGAATTCTTTATGTACTGAGCGACAACTCCATTGTGGATGTTTACAGATTCAGTACAAGCGATGACGCTCTTAACCACGAACAAAGCGTAGAACTGGACAGTACTATTGATAAAATATTTTTTACAGGCAGTGAATTGATTGGAGCCAACAGCAGCGGCGATATTTTTCTTATCGATTCCGACGGTCAGACCCGGCGGCAGAACAATGTGGAAGAACAAGCTGTTAAACTTAGTTTTTGGAATGATGAAGTTGTAGTTCGCACATCAGATAACCACCTCTGGATTGGAACGCTCGGCGATGAGCTTACAAACTGGAAGCAGAATATACGAGCAGGAAACCATTTTACGATAAATAAAAACCACCTCTACGTATCTGAGGCAAACTCCCTGTTTCCCGTGATTGCATCGCTTGATAGCGGGGTTCCGGGCACTTCAAATGCAGATGCAGGCGCTGACCGGTTTGCTATCAAGCAGATTGAAACTGTAACGGTTCCATTTCCAAAACCTCTGCTCTTGCCGCTTGAGATCGAAGGGTACGACGGAGATGTTTCCGGCATCACGTTCAGTACTGAAAGCTCACTCAACAATATTAGAACCCGAGGAAACTCTCTCGCCTGGCAGCCCGGTGCTTCCGATACAGGACGACACCAAATAGAAGTGACTGCAACTACGCCTTCCGGTAAAAGCGCGCTCATGCAGTTTACGGTTGACGTCAGGCCTTTTAATGCACCTCCGCGCTTTACCCCCACCCGGGCGCAAACGCTGGCCGCTGATGAAGAGTTTGAGCTGGAAATATCTGCTTTCGATCCCGATGGCACCCATCCTGACCTGATTCGCTACCTCGGAGTTGACCTTCCATCCGGAGCATCGTTAAATGAGCAAACCGGCATGTTCAAATGGGAACCTTCTATTCGTCAGGTAGGAATTCATAAATTTCGGGTTATCGCAACAGATCAGTTTGGAGCAGCAGCATCACAGGAGTTTGAACTGCGCGTGGTTGA